>JANRLM010000029.1 GCA_033762595.1 Rickettsiales bacterium | reverse complement strand
TGATCTTGCAATCTGACCACCTTTGCCAGCTTTAAGCTCAACATTATGTAAAATAGTTCCAACTGGAATATTTTTAAGCTTTAAGCAATTACCTGGCTTAATATCTGTAGCTTCACCAGAAATCACAACATCACCAGCTTGTAACCTTTGAGGTGCTATAATGTAAGAAAGCTCACCATCTTTATATTTAATTAATGCAATATGACAAGTTCTGTTAGGATCATACTCTAATCTTTCAACAACCGCTTCAACATTAAATTTATTACGCTTAAAATCAATAAATCTGTAAGTTCTTTTATGCCCACCGCCTCTAAATCTTGAAGTGATATGACCAAATGCATCTCTACCAGTAGAAGCCTTTTTACCTCTTGTTAAAGTTTTAACTGGCTTACCTTTATGAAGCTCAGATTTATTAACTAAGATAGTGCTTCTTCTTGATGGTGTAGATGCTGTAAAAAATTTTAATGCCATAAAACTATTTCACCCCCGCTGTGATATCAATTTGGTTACCAGCTTCAAGAGTAATTATAGCCTTTTTGAAATCTTGCTTTTTACCAGCACGACCCCTAAAAACTCTCTGCTTACCAGCAACATTTATAATATTTACCGCTTTAACCTTAACGCCGTAAATATCTTCAATAGCTTGCTTAACTTCAGGCTTAGTTGCATCTTTAGCAACTACAAACCCAACTTTGTTAAACTGAGATAATGTAGTAATTTTCTCAGTAACAAGAGGGCGTTTAATGATATCTAAATTTTTAATATTATTTACCATTTTCACCACCTAATCTTTTTTGTAAATCCTCAAGGGCGTGCTTGGTGATAACTAAATTTTTGTGATTTAGAATATCATAAACATTCAAGCCAGTTTGAGGGATAACATCAACATTGTTTATAGCTTGAACTGATTTGTAGAAATTATCTTTATCAGCGGAGCCTCTAACAAATAAAGCATTTTTTGCGTTGATATTCTTTATTTTTGCAATTGCATCTTTAGTTTTACAATTTTCAATAACTGCTGACTCTAAAATCTTCAAGCTACCTTCTGATGCTTTGAGTGAAAGAGCAACTTTCAAGCCTTTAGCAACGAATTTTTTATTTAATTTGAACTCATAGCTTCTTGGCTTTGGAGCATGAGAAACGCCACCATGTCTTTGGTGAGGGCCTTTTAATGAGCCCTGACGAGCATGACCTGTTCCTTTTTGCTTAAATGGCTTCTTAGTTGTGCCGTGAACCTCAGAGCGAGTAAGCGTGCTTTGAGTTCCAGACCTTCTTTTAGCCAACTGCCAATTAACAATCTGATGTAAAATATCTTTTCTGATTGGTTGAGCGAAAATATCTTGGTTAAGCTCAACTTCACCAGTTTTTTTGTTTTCAAAATTTATAACATCTAGTTTCATAAATACCTAATATTATGCCTTAGCTTTCAAACCAGCAGGAACTGGTAAATCTTTATGGTTTTTAACTTTAATTGCATCTCTAATTTCAACAATAGAGCCTTCAAAACCCGGCGTTGAACCTTTTATTGCAATTAAGCCCTTTTCAGCATCAACCAAAATAACTTTTAAGCCTTGTTGAGTTGCTCTAACAGCACCCATATGACCAGCCATTTTCTTATTCTTAAACACTCTACCTGGATCTTGCCTTTGACCAGTTGAACCATGCGAGCGGTGAGAGATTGACACACCATGAGAAGCTTCTAAACCTGCGAAGTTGTGACGCTTCATAACACCCTGAAAACCTCTACCGATAGTAATACCAGCTACATCAACTTTTTGACCAACTACAAAATGACTTGCAGATATTTCATCACCAATATTTAGTAATTTTTCTGCAGGAACTCTAAATTCTCTCAAGTGAGCTTTTGCAGGAACTTTATTCTTTGCAAATTCTTCCCTTTGAGGTTTTGCAATATTTTTAACTTTTTTCTCACCAAAACCAAGCTGAACAGCTGTGTAGCCATTTTTTTCGGTGGTTTTAACGCTAGTAACTATATTTCCTTCAACTTTGAATAAAGTTACTGGAACATTTTTTCCGTCTTCCGCAAAGATTCTAGTCATACCAAGCTTTTCTGCTAGAACGCCAGTGCGAAGATTATTTTTGAGATTACTTGCCATATATTAAGCAGCCTCCTGCATCACTTCTACAAACACTTCAACGCCAGCAGGTAAATCAAGTTTGCCTAAAGCATCAAGTGTTTGAGGGTTTGTATCTATTATGTCTATTAGACGAGTATGAGTTCTAACTTCTAATTGGTCGCGAGAAGTTTTATCAATGTGTGGGCTTCTAGTAATAGTAAATGTTTCCCTTTTTCTAGGAAGTGGAATAGGGCCTCTAGAAACTGAGCCAGTTCTTCTAACCGTGTCAACAATACTTCTAGCGGATTGATCAATAAGTCTATGATCAAAAGCTTTGAGTTTAATTCTTATTTTTTGTCCAAGCATAATATATACTTTGTTAAAAAGCCAACTTCAGAGTTTTTTGTAACAACAAAATTATCTCTGCGTTTATTTGGGAAGTGCGATATAAACAATTTCTTTTCACTTGTAAATAGAAAAAATAAAAAAAATTCACTTTTTATAAAAAAAATTAAATTTATAAGGTTCTTAAAGAAAATATTTTATGGAATTAGTAAAAATTAAAGTTACCTCACTTGATGGTAAAACCTATGATTTGGAAGGGTTAGAGGGTTGGCGAGTGATGGAAGTTATTCGTGATGCGGAGCTTCCAATCAAAGCCGAATGTGGTGGGTGCTGTGCCTGTGCAACTTGCCATATTTATGTTGCGGAAAGCTGGGTTAAAAAATTAATTCCTGCAAGTGATGAAGAAATTAGGGCGTTAGATGATGCATTTTTTGTGAAAGAAAATTCTCGTCTTTCGTGTCAAATACTATTAACTAAAGAGCTTGAAGGGCTTGAAGTTACTATCGCTGAGGGCGGGGATTAATAATAAAACCTATCAACTATCAACAATTAACTAATAACCATTAACCAAATTATGAATTCTGATCAAATAATTGAAAGAAATAAACTTAAAAAGCAAATTTCGACTTGGAGGATACTTGCTTTTGTAACCCTATTAATAGCAATATTTTTGGTTTTTGGAGATTCTAAAAACATCTCACAAGTGAGTAGGGCAGGGGCTTACATCGCGAGAGTTAAAATTGATGGTGTAATTTTTGAAAATTCATCTCGTGATGAAATTCTTAATGAAATTGCAGAGGATAAAAATGTAAAAGCGGTTATTTTGAGCGTAAATAGCCCAGGTGGAACGGCGGTAGGCGGTGAAACCCTTTATAAATCAATCAAAAAACTCAATGATAAAAAGCCAGTTGTTACAATTATGAATTCAGTTGCGGCTTCGGCTGGATACCTTGTTACGCTTGGTAGTGAGCGAATTTTTGCCCATCAAGGCACTATAACTGGTTCTATTGGTGTGATTATGGAAATCCCTAATGTGAAAGAGGCATCAGATAAACTGGGCGTGAAGTTTAATTATATCAGAACATCGCCTCTAAAGGCTTCTCCAAGCTTGTTTGAAGAGGTTAATCCAGAAGCATTAAAAGTTTACAAAGATATGATGCAAGATTTTTTTGTTTATTTCAAAAATGTTATTGTTGAAGAAAGAAAACTACCAGCTTCAGAAGTTGAAAAACTCGCAGATGGCAGGATTTTCTCTGGTTTTTCAGCAAAGCAAAAAGGCTTGGTTGATGAAATTGGTGGTGAAGATGAAGCTATTGAGTGGCTTGTAAAAAACAAGAAAATCTCAAGCAAAATTGAGGTTGAGGATGTAAAACTTTATCGCCCAGAAGATAAATTTGAAGAGTTTTTAGAAGGTGCAAAAAGTTTTTTATCTATTGATGGTTTTTTGAATTCCTTTGGTAAAAAATTTAGCCTTTTTCTTTGATGGCATTGATTACTATCCATAGATATTGTGAAATTTGGCTTTTTTCTTCCCGAATTGTCACCCCGCATTTATTGCGGGGTTAATTGCAAAAAGTGCTCTTAGCTTAGGCTTGAAAACACTTTTGACCATTAACCCTGCAATAAATGCGGGGTGACAAATTGTGATTAAGTGTATAAAATCTACTTGTTAATAAACACTTTTCTTTAATTACTTGATTTGATTGAAAAATTATATAATTTCAATACATTAAATTTCAAAAAAATGCAAAATGACTAAATCAGAATTAGTAAAAATACTATCAGAAAAGCATCCGCAACTTCAGTTAAGAGAGGCTTCTGAGCTAGTAGATTTGTTTTTTAATATGCTTACAAATACTCTAAAATCTAACGGCAGAATTGAGCTTAGGGGGTTTGGAACATTCTCTCTAAGAAAGCGTTCCGCAAGGCTTGCAAGAAACCCAAGAACTGGCGATAAAGTGCAAATTGGCGAGAGGAATGTTGTTTATTTCCGCGCTGGTAAAGGCTTAAAAGACAGGGTCAACGCTTCAAAATAAAATTATATATGCAATCATTTACAAATATCAAAGGCAGAATTGCTCCACTTCCGATAATTAACATTGATACGGATATGATTATCCCGAAGCAATTTCTAAAAACAATTAAAAGAACTGGGCTTGGTAAAAATCTATTTGATGAGATGAGATTCACGCAAAATGGGCAGGAAATCCCTTCTTTTGTTCTTAACAAGCCAGCCTATAGAAATGCAAAAGTTTTAGTGGCAGGGCAGAATTTTGGTTGCGGATCTTCCCGTGAACACGCACCTTGGGCAATTCTTGATTTTGGAATTCGTTGCATCATAGCCCCAAGTTTTGCGGATATTTTTTATAATAATTGCTTTAAGAATGGCATTTTACCGGTGGTTTTATCACAAACACAAGTAGATGAAATTGCTAAATTTGCAGAAGATGAAAATAATGAAATTGAAATTGATTTACCTTCTCAATCCATCAAAACTAGCGGAAAAGTTTATAATTTTGAGATAGATTCCTTTAGAAAACATTGCCTTATAAACGGCCTTGATGATATTGGTTTAACGCTTGAAAAAGGCAATTTTATCTCTGATTATGAAGCAAAAATGACTCCTCAAACCCCTTGGCTTTGGTCTAAGGCTTCTTAAAAAAACTTTATGGCCTACTATAAAAGTCTATTTGAAAGATTAGTTGAGGAAATGTTTTCTGGTCCTAACAGAAAAATTAATATTGTTACTTTAATTTCTGTTATAAATGCCGGCTTGATTTTTGGATTGCTATGGCATTTAGAGCTTGAAAATGAAGGGTTGCTTACAATTTTTGGATTTTTTATAGTTTGGCGAACTTTAATTTTATCAGCAATATCATTTCTTTTTAGAACTAATGTAAAAAGAGATTTCGCAAAGTTTTTATGCGTAATGAATTTGTTGGTTGCAATCTCTGCGGATTATCTAATTTATAATGGTGATATCACTGATTCTGGCTGGGAAGTTATTGGTAATATTGAAGCTAAAATATTTGAACGCCAAGCAAGCTCAAATATCCAAGCCCCTTCAATTCAACAACCGCAAAATCTTAATAATCAAAATATTAAGCAGAATGTTAAGCGAGATAGTCTTCAGAATTATAATAATAAACTTCTGAAAGAAGCTCAAGAAAAGCTAAAATCGCAATCTCAAAAAAATGTGGAGCAGAAGATTTTACATAACTCCACTCTTCAAAACCTTCGCACCGGCCATTCAATAGGTGAATAGTTTAGGTTTTATGCTATTCCTCCCACGCTACCAATATTTCTTTTATTAACTTGTCCTAGGGCAGTTTGCTGAGATTTTTCATATAGTTTTTTAAATTTTTTTGCGCCAGAGCCATCTGTTTTTCCAAGCATATCTTCAATTTGCTGATTTGCAGCTTCAATAGTAATGGTATTTCCTACTTTTGTGGAATCAGCTACTAATTGAGTTGCAACAGCGCTTTTTGCTTTATCCATTTCAAGAACAGACTGCCTACAAAATTCTAAACCTTTACATATTCTTTCAAGGTCTCCATCTGGTGAGGTATCCATTGATGGTCCAGCCCAAATTCTTACACTTTCTGGATCTTTATAGCCTGCGCCAAACTTAATATAACCTCTTTCAACCGCCATCTGCATTACCCTGGTTCCAAAATTAGGGGCTGCACCTTCAGGAGTTTTATAATTTAGCGTAACAGCTGATGCATTTATACCTTTAGGGTTAGTTGCAATATGCTCAAAGCCATTAGCAGCTTCTATTAGGAAGGTTTCTATAATTTCATTTGCTCTACTAACAGAGTCCACCATATTATTAAGGCCACCATTTTTTTGAAAATAGCTTATTGCATGCCTCAAGTTTAGAATAGTATCAACTGATGGTGTATTGATGGGTTGTCCTTTGAACATTACAGCCTCAATAGTTCCTTTATCACCTGCAAATTTCTCATCTTTCCTTAAAGGGAAAAATTGTTGTTTATTTTTTTTAAGTTCTTCCATTGCAGCAGGCGACATAAAATTCAAACAGGCACCACCTTCAACGCCAAGGGCTTTTTGACCCGGTGATGAAATTGCTATTTTTAGCCCCATTTCTTCAAATTTTGCCCAGTCTGCTTTTACGCAACCTAATGCTGATGTTGCATCTATTATAATAGTTCCTGAGTAATTTTCTGGTAAACCAGCAACTAGTTCATTCAAATCTATCATTGTTCCAGCTGTGGTTTCTTGCCACGCTAAAACTATATTTGAATCTGCGGGGATATTTGTAAGATCAGGAATACTTCCTTTCTCTGCTTTTCTAACATTAAGTTTTATAGGTTCTCTATCAAGATGAGCATTTTCGCTAATATATTTATCTAAATCTTGAAAACTTATTCCATAATTAGCTAAAGATGTTTTTATAGCTTCATTTCCTGTAGCTAATTCATAAAGTGCTTTTGAATTTTTATAGGCTTGTATTTGAGTGTTTGCATTATTGGTTAAATCATTCATTCCTTTTTCCCAATCACCGCTGAAAGCCCCCATACTAACAACTTCGGTATTCTTACCAAAAAAATTCCTCATATTTGTTTCTATTCCAGCTGTTCCACCGCCAACAATAACCCCAGCCCCCCAAGTTTTAGGAAATTCAAATAAAGTTTTTGCTTCTTCTCCTAGAAGTTTAATATTTTCCTCTCCTTTGCCCCCTCTATGAGACATGCCCTTATGGTTTGCTTGATCTTCCTGAAGTTTATCCCAATCAAGATCCTTTGGTGGTGGCGTAGGGCCAGAAGAAACACTTGCTCTTATAGGTTTTTTAGGTGCTGCACCCACAAGCATTCTTTCAATAATTTGTGCGTCAGTTCTTGTAGCAGTTTCAGGGTTTACTAGGTTTTTTATTTTCTTTTTATTAACAACTTCATCAACAAGCTCTAAAATCATCTTTGCTGCATTTGCAGAGGCTTGTTCAGTTTTTGCACCTACTTTATCAAAGTATATTAAATTACTTGGGTTTTCTTCGGGCAATGCAGACTTAAGATCTAGGGAGTTTATAGTCTCGATTTGATCATCAACTGCTAGGGTTACATTTCTAGGAACGGTAGCACCTGCCTCAAAATGCTTTCCTCTTGCAGTTCCAAGCACTACAACTGGTTTATTTCTTTTTGCTAAAATATCAAAATGCTTTTGTGTAAAGAAGCCTTCAGTGATTTCTTCCGGCTTACCATTACTTTTTAGTGGAATTGCAATTCCAACATAATCAGCACCATTAAGAGCATCTTCAAGTGTAGAGTAAGATTTTACATAAGAATTTTCTGAACAAAATTTTTCAACGCTTAGCCTGTTATTAACCACAGCCGGAACCATATTAAGTGCTTTACTTAATTCGTGAGCCCTTTTGCCAATTCCGCCTAAGCCAATTAGAAGAAATTCTTTTCCAGCAAATTCAGATATATTAGCATCTCTTAAAATTTGCATATGTTCAGGGTTGCTTGCACTGAAAGACTCAACGGAATTTCCAGAAAAATTTGTCTGAAATCTTTTATTATTTAATACATCTCTTAATAATTCATAACCTTTTCTTTCATTATCGCTTAGCCCCAAACTATTTAAATTATTAAGTTTATGAACTAATTCTGGGTTAGTTCTTATCATTATATTTAGCTGTAATTCTAAAACTGCATCTGAGTTTGATTCAGGTGAGTTAGCAACCTTAAAGCCCCTTTCTTTTGCAAGTAAAGCATTATCAGTATCTACGCCAACTCTAGCAAATACTGTATCAATCATCTGCCTATCTAGTTCAGTTAGGGCTTCATTCATTGGGGTGTCTTCAATTCTAGTATCCGAGCGGATTAGAACGATTTTTGGTTTATGCTCTTTAATTAATTCTGCAATTTTCTTTGTTCTTTCTGGCTTGTTTCCTTTTGTTTCCTTTATTATTTCTTCAGGGTAAATAACTTCTATATTGTTGCCATATTTTTCTTTAAGGGCATTTAATAGGCTAGTTTCTTGGTTTTTATCGTTTTTGTATGTTCCCAAATCATCAGCGACTAAAATTGTTATCTTTTCATCAGTTTTTTCGAATTTTTGTGATAATTTACGCATAATAAACTCCTGTTTTTGATGTAAAAAAGATACAGTATAGAAATTTATTAAGCTGGCAAGTAAAAAGTAAATTAATAAAAAAATAATTTTTTGCGAATGTTTTTTTTAACTACCCCTCAGCGTTCGGCTCATACATTAGTTCGGAGACATATCTTCTTCCGCCGGGGCCGCGTTTTAGTTGCACGACAACTTCAACCACTTGTTTTACATAGCTTTTAATCTCTGATTTACTCATTGAAACGCCAGATTGTAAAACCATTAAGCAGAGCTGTTCAATGGCTAAACGGGGTGTATCTGCGTGAAGCGTCGCAATTGAACCAGGGTGGCCAGTATTCACCGCACGCAAATAGCTGAAGGCCTCTGCACCCCTAAGCTCACCCACGATTAAACGGCTGGGTGCTAAACGAAGGCAGGCCTCAATTAAATCTTGCGTAGTAACTTTGGCTAAACCCTGTCCACCTTTTGATGCAACTAAATGCAGGCGGTTTGGCTGCTCTAGTTTGATTTCCCGAGCATCTTCAATGGTGATAAGCCTTTCTTCGTGCGGGATATGCTTATATAAAGCATTCGCAAAAGTGGTTTTACCAGTTGATGTTCCACCGCTTATAATAAGGTTTTTGCGAGCTTTAACGGCTGTTGTTAGAAAGTTTTTTATATCTTTTTTTTGATAATATTCATTAAGCTGAATATCTATTGGGCTGATTACTTTTTCCGAAGATGCTTCCTGAAAAGCGCCCATTTTCTCATAATCATCAACGCTTAAATTTAGAACGCTTGGCTTACGAATTGAAAACGCTGCTGTGCCTTGTTCCACAGCTGGCGGAAACACCACCTGAACACGATAACCATTTGGTAAAGTTGCAGAAAGAATTGGCGTTTCAAAACTGATGCTCTGGTTAGTAGATTGTGCAATTAACCTGCCCATTGAAAGCAAGTGATTAATATTAAAATTTGGGAGTTCCTTGTGAAAATGCTCGCCACGCTTTTCTACCCAGCAATAAAGTGGTTCGTTGATTGAAACCTCGTTTATGTCTTCCTCTTTAAGGATTTCATAAATGGGTTCAAGATAAGTATTTAATGCTGCTACACTCATTAAGATTTGTTTATGGTTAATAGTTGATGGTTTATTTCCATCAACCATAAACTATCAACCATCAACCAAAGACTACCTTAAAATCATCACTTCATTAACTTCTTCATCTTTGAAGTTAGTTGCGAAATTTGGTGGGAAGCGAAGATCTTTATTTACAAAAACTTTAATTCTTGTGCCTTGATCAATAGTTATTCTAGGGCGTGTATCAACCGAATCCCTAGCAAGCCTTTGTAAATTATTTGCTAAATCAGTAACGCCTTGACGTGCTGCAATTGAAAGATTTGGCCCTGATTCAACCACATTGCCGTTTTCAGTAACGGTGGTTGTGATATCCCTTGCACCTTCTGTTGCGGAATCTGCTAGATAAGCAAAAGCAACGGTTAAAGTGCTTAGTAAAATTGAGCTACCGAAAATTTCAGTAAATCTGTTATCAAGGTTGCCTGTAACACCAGTTCTTCCAAGTAAATCAACCGCAATCATATCTTCACGGCTATCAAGCACAACATCAATGCCATCTGGTCTTATAACGCGAGTCCATATAATATAAACCCTTGCTTGGCCAAATCTAATTTGCGTATCGTAAGTTCCAATAAGTCTTGAGCCTTTTGGAATAAGTATTTTCTTGCCATTTTCTGCGTAAACATCTCTCGCAACAACCCCTCTTAATTTACCGGGTAAGTCAGTATTAATTGCGGTTTCAATGATTGCGTCAAGCACCTTTCCTTGCAGAATAATATTATTCATATCTCTAACAATTTGAACATCTCTGCGATTATTGGTAGAGTCTCTTAATTGATAAGGTTGTTGCCTATCACCTACAACTGCTATACCTTGGTTGATGTTAAATGGCTCACCGCCACCTAAGCCACCATCAAGATTATTATTTGGATCTTCCCTAAATTCTTGAGGTAATTCTTCAGCTGCAGAAACCGTAAACATATTAGCTGAAAGTTGTTGTTGGATATCTTGTGCTACAGGATTGTTTCCATTGTTATTAGTTCCAGCAACGCCAGCACCAGAGTTTAGAGTTGGAAGGTTTGATGCAGAAGATTGATTACCACCATTATTGTTATTATTTTTTTGCGGTTGACCAACTAAAAAATTTACTGCCGCAGATTTTGATTTTTTTGGGTTTTCTTCTTCTTCTTCAAATTCTAAATCATCTAATTCTGCGAATTCATCATCAAACTCATCATCTAGTCCAGATACTGGATCATCAAAGTTGATATCAGAATTTTGATTTGTTGTTGGTTCATTTTCTTTAGTAAAAATTTCACCCGGATCATAGGTTGTAGGTGGAGGCGGGGGCGGTGCTGAAACAACATCAATTGCAGCAAGTGGGTCATTAACTTTACTTTGAATTTCAGCTATTTTTTGTTTATCTGCCTCAGTTTCATTAGCTTTATCTTTACCAGATGTCGGGATTTTAGCTTCTTCCCTAAATTCTTGCTTCATTTCTTCAATTTCAGTAAGAGTTTTTGGGTTCACCTTTTTATTTTTTTTATCTTTAGTGATAGCGTGAACAAAATAAACTAATATCAAAGATGCGGCTACAATAACTATAATATTTTTTTTTGCTGCCATTGAAACTTTTGGGGTTTCATCTAGCAGTTCATCATTATTATTGCTAGTTGGATCAAGAGTATCTTCGATTTTTTTTGCTTGTTCAATTTTATTTTTCTTGCCAAAAATTTTGCCTAAAAGATTACCTTTTTTTTCATCATCTAAAGGGTCAGAATCAGATTTTTTGGATTTTGTAGGTTTATTGCTCGCAACTAATGGGTCGCCGAGATCATCAAGCAGATCTTCGTCTAAATCGTCATCTAAACCATCATCAAAATTTTTATTTTCCTTATCTACCATAGGCCTCATTATAAAGAGAAATTTTCTCAGAACCAAAATATATATTTATCTGTGGCGCAACCCCTTCAACTACATAATAGCCATTACTTAGCTGATAATTAGCAGGAATTTCTTGGTTCTTTTGAGGTGCAAATTTGAATAAAGGTGTGCTTTGATTATTAAACTTTATATATGTCTTAGAGCCATCATCAAAAACCTCTGAGGGTGAGAGGGATTCAGGGCCAGTGAGAGTATAATTATAGTTTAAGCCAAGATTTCCTTGTTGCATTGGTTGCGTTGCAGGTGGGATATTCATCATCATAGGCTGGGTGGCTACAGGTGAAGCACCAAGCTTAACTTCTGGCACTGAAACATTATTCAAAGGCATATTTGGGGTTGGCAATTGCATCATATTTTGTGCTGGCATTGTCGGAGTGTTTAACATTGGTGGTGGAGCATCACCGCCATTTTCTGGGTAATAAAATCGCACAACATACATTATATCGTTAATAGAATTGGTGATTGAAGAAAATTCAAATTGATAGGTTCTTTTATCAGTTATAACCGTTACATTTGTTAGTAAATTTGATTGTAACGCTCTTAAAATAATTTTGTTTCTAAGCGGGGTAACTCTAAAATATCCTGAATTTCCGAGCGATATAGTGCGGATTTTTTCATCATCTTCAAACTCAATAGTGGTTTGATATCCATAAGTTGTGGTAACCCTAAAAACATCGTTTGGGCCATAAACAAAAGTTCTAATTCTGGAGTCAGTTCCAATGCCTTTATTAGCCTCAGAGCTGAAACTTCCAAAAATCAAAAAAATTAAAATAAATATGCTATATTTTCCTAGCACTTTGTTCCTCTGAAATATTATATTTAGTAATTTGAACACCAAGAGGGTTAATAAACCTTTCGGTTTCTGATAAGTCTAAGTTTCTATATTGATATTCAAGTGTAACTATAAAATTTTCTTCTTTAACATCTTTTTCATTTAAGATTCCAACCGTTGGCATTTTAGTTTTGCTTAAGCGAATTTGAATAAGATTTGTTTTTTCATCTAATTCAATAAGTGATTTAACTTTAGCTTCAATTTTATGCTGAAAACCTAACGAAATAGGGCTTCCCTTACGATTTGGATCAATGTATTGTTTGAATTGTAAGTATACATCTTCACTAGACATCAACCTAACCACTTGATAATAATTGAAGTTATACTCAGCGATATTATAGCCCTCTCGAGCTAAAACATATCTAACCAAAGATGAATTTCTAACCGCTTTTTCAGCAGGTAATTGGCGAACTTGGTTATTGTCAACCTTAGTAATTATCCCAGTGTTTTCCTCAATTTGAACAATAAACGGCTCATAAACTTTTTCAGAGTTTAATTTTATAACATTAATTATAGTAAGCCCAAAAATAAAAATCATTATTACAAGCAGGGTGAACAGAACATTCCTTTGAATTAGAACGGTTTCGTATCTATCCTGATACCAGTTTTTTATTTGTCTAACCGTTTTATTTTTTGATAAAAAGCTCATAAATTTCAAAGTCCTTAATAGTTAACATTCTATTAATTTTTATTAAAATTGCAAGGTTATAATGCCATATAAGATATTAATAAATTTTAGATTTATTAGAAATTATCTTATTTTTTTAATTGTCACCCCGCACTTGTTGCGGGGTTAACAAAAAAAAATATACTCAAACTAAGGTTTGAAAAAGCTTTTAACCATTAACCCCGCAATAAATGCGGGGTGACAATATTTGGTTAATTGCCTAAAATCCTAGATTATTATATTCAAAAATATTTTCTAAAGATACCAAACCTAGTTAAGCTTTCCAGCTTTTAGCATATAAGTTGCTTGGGTTTGAGATGAAATTTCTCTATTATGTGTTACTATTACAAGCGAGGCCGAGGTTTCCTTAACCGCATTAAAAAACAACTCAGAGACGATTTTAGTGTTTTCAGGGTCTAAATTTCCAGTTGGCTCATCAGCAAGAATTAATTTTGGCTTATTTGCCATTGCTCTTGCTATAGCAACCCTTTGTTGTTGCCCGCCTGAAAGCTCTGAGGGCTTAAAATTCATTCTATCTTTTAGCCCTAATTTTTCTAGTAATTCTTTGGCATATTTAACCGCTGATTGATTATTATTACCTAATAAAGTTTGAGGGATAATAACATTTTCAAGTGCAGTGAAATCAGCAAGTAAATGATGGTGTTGAAATATAAAGCCTATATATTTCAATCTGATATCAGAAAGATAATTGTCATTTTGGTTTTCAATTCTATTACCACAAATTTCAATTTGCCCTTCATCTTTGCTAAGAAGCAAGCCAATAATTTGCAGTAAAGTTGATTTTCCACAACCGCTTTCACCTATAATTGATATAGATTGCCTCTCCTTCAACTCTAAGTTGAGATTATTTAGAATATTTATCTTTTCCTTACCTTGTTCAAAAGATTTTGAAATGTTATTTAATTTTAGAATGGTCATTATCTATTCATATTTTAATGCAGTTGCAGGCTCAATTTTTGATGCCTTGTAAGCTGGGTAAATTGTTGATAGCAAAGTTAAAAATACCGCAAGAGAGGAAATTTTTATCACATCAGATTTTCTAACTTCCGCTGGTAATTGCGAGAGGAAATAAATTTCTTCCGCAAATAAATTTGTATCTGTGATTGATTCTAAAAACCTTCTAATTTCTTCAATATTTGCAGCAAAACTGAGGCCCAAAATAACGCCAAAAATAGTGCCAGTGATACCAATTACTGAGCCGCAAATCACAAAAACCCTAATGATAGAAAATTTTTTCATTCCTATAGTTCTTAAAATTGCGATTTCCTTATTTTTATCACCAACCAACATTACCATTCCAGAAATTATATTGAAAACCGCTACTAAAATTATCAAAGCCAGTATCAAAAATAAAACATTTGATTGAACATCAATCGCACTTAAAAAACTCTGATTCGCTTTTCGCCAATCAGAAATAAAAGTTCCTTTCGGGATAATTTTTGTAAGCTCCATCTTAATATTATCAAGGTTTAGAGGGTCATTCGCAAATACTTCAATTTGATTTACAGCATCACCTAAGTTAAAAAATTTCTGCCCTGCAGAAAGCGGAATAAATAAAATTGAAGAATCATATTCAAACATTCCAACATTAAAAACGCCACTAACTTCAAAATCTTTAATTCTAGGAATTGAGCCAAAAAAACTAGAGTTAAAACTTGGCGAAAGTAATTTTATATTATCATTTAGTGATAAATTAGTTTGCCTTGCAAAATAAGCACCTGCAAGCACTTCAAAGCTATTATCTTGATAAATCTCACCAGCGACCACCGAATTTGCGAGGATTTTTTTATTAAGTAAATCATCTTTTCTAATGCCTCTAACCATAAGGCCGATATTCTCACCATTAATAACAGCCAAAGCCTGACCATAAACGGCTGGGTTAGAAAATTTCACGCCAGAAATATTTTTTATTTTAGAATTTAATTCATCATAATTTTGAATATTTCCCTCAAAAGAGGCAACAGAAATATGGGCGTTTATACCAATGATTCTTTTAATAAGCTCAGTTTTTACGCCGTTCATTACTGCCATTGTTACAATTAAAGTTGCAACGCCAAGCATTATACCAAGAAAAGATAAAATTGTAACCGCAGAGGCAAAACCTTCTTTTTTTCTGGCTCTTAAATATCTACCTGCAATTTTTAGTTCTAATTTGAAATTCATTAGTATATTAATCTACAAAATTTTATCTTTTTTATACAAGCCAATGGATATAACGCAAAATAAATTATCTTTAGATCAGCTTCGTAAAGAAATTGATAGCATAGATAGTGAGATTTTTAATTTACTTCTAAAAAGGCTTTCAGTGGTAAAAAAAGTTGGCGAGCTGAAAAAATCTAACCAGAAAAATCGTTCAATCATTAGGCCTGCGAGGGAAGCGAGTATGGTTAGGAATATTTATAATAAAGCAAAAAAGGAAGGACTTAATGAAAATATTTCTATCGGTTTTGCGTATTTATGGCGACAAATAATTTCTGTTTCCGTTAATTTTGAGGAAGCAACAAATATTTGTTATAACAAAAATAATAAATGTGGGCTTAATAAAGCTAAGGAATATCTAGGTATTTTTAGTGAATATAAAGATTGCAACTCTGATGAAGAAGTTTTCACTAGACTAGAAAATCAAACTTCAAATATAGCCATTTTTTCTACAAAACCAAATCAAGAAAATTTTGAAAAGCCTTGGTGGCTCTTACTTTCAGAGAAATATTATAATATATCAATTTTTGCGGGCTTTCCGTTTTTCAAAAAGCAAAATGAAAATGAAATTGATCTAGAAAAAATATCAAAGCAAATTTCTTTAGTGGCTCTTTCAAATATAACGCCAGAGCCAAGTGGCAGAGATATTTTTGTTTATGTTTTGAAAGGAAATGCAAAAAATATATTGCAAGATAATTTTATAATTATTGATGAATATAATGATTATAAACTTCTATTTTCATTGGAAAATTATTCAAGCGAGCATTCGGAAAACTCTAAAAATTATAATCTAAAATATCTTGGTTGCTTTGCAGTTTTTTAGGTAAAAATAAAAGTGGTTTTTAGCCCAATAATCACAAATTGTCACCCCGTGCTTGTCACGGGGTTAATTGCTAAAGGTATATTAAATCCTAGGTTTTGAGATTGTTTTATGATTAACCCCGCACAAGTGCGGGGTGACATTCAAGGCTAGATAGGGGTTTTAATAGTCAAAAATTCAGCTACCAACAGCTATTTTTTCTTCATATTCTTTTAATTTATTATGAAGCGTCCGGATTGAAATTCCTAAGATATTCGCTGCTTTGCTTCTATTACCAGAAACACTATCAAGTGTTTTAAGAATCATCTCTTTTTCAACTTCACTAATGGTTCTACCGACTAAATTATTTTGAGAATTATTATTTTCTTGCACAGAAATATTAGAATTTTCAGCGGAACTAATTTCAGTTTTTACAGAATTCTGCTCGCTTAAAAAATTTAACAAGCTTGCAGAATTGACGAAATCTGTTCCTTCTATAAGCAAAGAGGTTTTATCAATACGATTATTATTACTAAGCAAGACGGCTCTATGCATAGTGTTTTCAAGCTCCCTAACATTACCAGACCAATTATAATTTATTAGGGTTTCCATCGCTTCGTCAGTGATAATTTGCTTCGGCAAACCATTAGATTTTGCGTATTTTTCAGCAAAAAATTCAGCGAATTGTTTTATATCAGATTTTCTTTCTCTAAGTGGCGGTAATTGCAGGTGAATTACATTAAGCCTGAAAAGTAAGTCTTCTCTAAATTTCCCTTCTTGCACTTCTTTTTTGAGATCACGATTGCTAGTAGCAATAATTCTAAGATTGATTTTTATTGGTGTATTTCCGCCAATTCTAGTGATTTCTTTTTCTTGAATTGCACGGAGTAATTTTGCTTGCAAACGAATATCCATTTCAGAAATTTCATCAAGCAATAATGTTCCGTTATGAGATTCTTCAAACTTACCAATTCGCCGATTTAACGCACCAGTGAAAGCACCTTTTTCATGGCCAAAAAGCTCAGATTCCAAGAGATTTTCAGGAATTGCAGCACAATTTAGAGAAACTAAATTCTCATTTTTTCTATTACTTTTTTCGTGAATATATTTTGCAAAAACTTCCTTACCTGTGCCAGATTCGCCAGTGACTAGAACATTCGCATCAGAAGGGGCGATTCTATCCACTAACGCCACGATTGACTTCATTTGTGGAGATTGCGAGATAATTTTGCTTTCTTCATTTTTAGTAACTTGCTCTAAAATTGCGATGATTAATTCTTCCTCAGGGGGCAGGGGCAGATATTCTTCTGCACCAGCACGAATGGCATTTCTAGCCTTTTCGCTATCAGCATTAATGCCATAAGCGATAACGGGAATTATAATTCTTTCACGCTCTAAATTTTCACAGAAAGTTTTTATGTCTTCGCTTACTTCAATAAGAACGGCCTCAACGCTTGCACCAGATAGGAGTTTTTCAAAGGCTTGGTTTGGATTTTCAGCACTAACGATTTTTCCACCTCTATTCATTACAATTTTGCAGGCAGAAGAAACCTCAGATTCAATTTTTCCAATAACTAAAATTCGCATATTCTAAAAAAACTTTATTGTGTATATTTTTTTAGTTTTTTATCAGGCGGTAGTAAAGCGTTTAATTTCATTTCAAGCATATAAGGGCCTTCATTGCGACCTATGCTCATTATGGCCTCTGCAAACATTGCAAGCAAATCAGATTCTACTGAGGAATTTCTTTCTAACTTAGTCGCAAGCGGTTGCAAAATCATGTATGAAGTTACCGCACCATAAAGCGTGGTAAGTAAGGCAACCGCCATTGCTGGGCCAATTTTTGAAGGGTCATCTAACGCACCTAACATTTGCACTAAACCAATTAAAGTGCCAACTAAGCCCATTGCAGGTGCGATTTCTGCTGCTTTTTTAAGGATTTCAATAGTTTTTGAGTGGCGTGATGCAATGGAAGAAATCTCCTCAATCATAATTTTTTCAGCTTGTTCTGGCTTTACGCCATCAATAACTAAATTAATATTTTTGATAAAAAAACTATCGTCAGGAAATAATTTACTTTGCTTTTGCAAAGATAAAATACCTTCTTTTCTAGAAATATCAGCAAGTGTTAAGCATTTTGAAGCAACAGATTTTACATCACTTGGGGTAAAAAATAAAGTGCTACCAACAACACCGAAAGCCTTAAAAACATCAGAAAATGTAAAGCTACCAGCGGAAATAAATAATGTTCCACCAAACACGATAATAATTGAAGGCACATCAAAAAAAGCACCTGGTTTACTTCCAATAAATATCGCAACTAAAACCAGTAAAAGCCCTAATAAAATACCAAGTAATGTTGAAAATTCTGCCTTGCCAGCCATAATTAGTATAGTTATTCCTTATCATTCTTGATAATTTCTGTCATTGTAATGCCAACTTTATCTTCAACTACAACAATTTCACCACGAGCAATACATCTATTATTAACATAAAGTTCAACCGGTTCACCAATTTTTCTTTCTAGTTGGATAATTGAACCTTTGCCCATTTTAAGAAGTTCCTCAACGGAGATCTGCGTTTCGCCAAGCACAACTGTAACTTCCACGGGAACATCTTGCACTACTTCCAAATCAAGGTCATCACCCGGAACGAAATTATTTACTTGATTTTCACTCACTTCAAATTTTTTTTAATTTTATTATTTATTCCCTCCCCTGTTTACGGGGGAGGGTTAGGGTGGGGGCATATTAAAGCCAAGACTCTTGCAATTAATAAAAAGCCCCCCTCTTAATCTCCCCCCGTAAACAGGGGGAGAAATTTTTCTAATTTTTAATCAAACCTTAAAAAATTAAACTACAGGGTTTTTATAAATTCAGCAAATATTTCATCAATCGCGTTAATTCTTTCATTCAAATTTACTGAAATGCCACTTTTTTCCCACTCAATATAAATTTCATTATGATTAAGATTTTCTGAAATTTCAAATTTTGGCATAGTATTAGGAAGATTTTTAACAAAAAATTCCTCAATAGAAGATTGTAATTTTATAATTAGAGTTTCATTAGCTTTGATTAAAATTTGAGGCTCTTTTTCTATGATTTTAGAAATATTTTCAATTGCGTTAATAAATATTTCGCTTGAATTTTCATTAATTTTATTAGCACAAATTTTCTTAACAAATTCATTACTTAGTTTTGCCAGATTTAATTTATATTCTGCTTGTTCAGTCTTGAATTTTTTTAAGCTTTCCAAGAACCTTGTAAGCATTGAGGAAACTTGATCTTTAATTCTAATATCTTCATTTTTTAGATAATTATCAAATTCTTGCTTAGCTTTGCTGTAACCTTCTTCAAATGCTTGTTGTTTTGCTTTTGCAATTTCAGATTCAAATTGTTCCTTAGTAAATTCTTTGTCTTCACTTTTATTTTCTAAGCTAAAAAAACTAAATTTTGAGATTGTAGAAACAGCATTTTGCGATTGAGAAACTTCAATAGTTTGCCCATTTGAAAAATTTACAAGATTTAATTTAGAGATGTTCATAGTTAGTAAATCATTTGCTCTTGCTCTTCATCACCCTCTGGGATTTTAATCTCGCCAGAATCCGCTAATTGCCTTGCAGTTTGCACGATGCTCATTTGTGCTTCATCAACTTCACTTACTCTAACTGGCCCCATTGCCGCCATATCATCTTTGAGGATTTTTGAAGCCCTTTCAGACATATTGCTAAAGAACATATTTTTTATTTCTTCCGGTGCACCTTTTAATGCGATAGGAAGTTTAGCTTTATCTGCACTTCTTAAAATTGCTTGAATTGCCGTGTTATCAAGTTTTTTGAGGTCTTCAAAGGTGAACATTAAATCTCTAATTTTTTGAGCCATATCAGCATTTTTCTTTTCTAGCATTTCAAAAAATTTACTTTCAGTTGACCTGTCAAAATTATTAAAAATTTCAGCGACCATCTCATATGTGTCAGATTTCTTGCCAGTTGAGAGGCTAGACATAAACTCAGCCTGTAAAATTTTTTCAATGTCGCTAACAACCTCTCTTTTTACCGGCTCCATTTCTATCATTCTTCTTATGGTTTCTAGGGCAAAATCTTCAGTGAATAGAGATAAAACTCTTGAAGCCATTGAGCTTTTTAACTTTGTTAAAATAAAAGAAACCGTTTGAGGGTGTTCATTTTTAAGGAATGCTGCGAGTAATTCTTCATCAACATTATTAAGCCTATCCCAAGTATCCTTTCCCATTGGGCCAGCAATATCACCTAGTATAGATTCAACTTTATCTGCGCCTAGGGCTTTTGAGAGAATTTTTTTTGCACTATTAATATCGCCAACAATAGTTTTGCCAGCACTAAGTTCATCATTAAATTCAGTTAGTAATGTTTCAACCTTAGAAGGCTCAACTTTTCCAAGTGATGACATTGTTTGAGAAATTTGCCTTATCTCATCTTCGGTCATCAAGGAGAAAATTTTGGAGGCAACTTCCTCATCAAGGCTCATCATTAGAATTGAAGCCTTTTCAACGCCTAAATTTATGTTTTCTACTGGTGGTTTATTTGCCATAAATTATTTATTTTGTGCCAGCCAAGATCTAATTACAGCAAGGGTTTCTTCAGGGTTATTATCAATAATTTCATTCACCCTTTGTGAAACAGAATTAGCCATTTTGCTTTGAATATTATCTGTAATATTTATTGCCCCACCTATTTGTTCTGAGGTTTCAGCGGATTGCATCATCTTTATTAATCTTTCTTGTTCAGCTTGGGCTTTAGCTTCTTCCGCCTCAATATCTGCAGATGAAACATCAAAAGCCTTATTAACTAGCGGTTTAATAACAAGTAATATTATTAAAATTGCCACAATTCCAAGCACCACTGTTTTTACAATACTATCAATATCTCTCATTAACCAATCAAAAGCCCCTTCTTCGGCCATTAAGTGTGCTGATTCTCTTGAGAAAGGCATATTTATAATTTCAACCTTATCGCCTCTTTTTTCATCATAGCCAATTGCGGAGCGAACTAGGGTTCGTATTTGATCAATTTCCTCATCACTTCTTGGGATGTAAGTATCATTATTTTGGGAATCTTTTGCATATTTTCCATCAACTAGAACTGCTACAGAAATTTTATTAATT
This sequence comes from Rickettsiales bacterium, assembly GCA_033762595.1. Classification (NCBI taxonomy): domain Bacteria; kingdom Pseudomonadati; phylum Pseudomonadota; class Alphaproteobacteria; order Rickettsiales; species Rickettsiales bacterium. Next base: position 6,707 of record JANRLM010000029.1, on the reverse strand, counting down.
TGGCCACCATCATTCACTTTGTTAGTTATTGTTTTAGATATTTCAAAATTAGTAACTTCATTTATTTGTTGATTATTTTCTGAGCTACCACCCCCTTGAGGGTTTTCACCAGTTAATTCATTTGCAACAGTTACTTGCCCAGCTGCAGAATTTGAACTTCTGCCATTTTGCTCGCTAGTTTGTGTTGAGCGAACAACTTGCCCATCAGGGTTATAATCTTCAGAAACGGAAGTAATCTTTTCAACTGAAACATCAACTGAAACTTGTGTTTCAACTTTGCCAGCACCAACTGCTTGTTCTAATAATGAATTTATTACATTCTTGAGTCTTTCTTCCATTTTGAATTTGAAATCTGAAGCATCACCTGCAGAGCCAAAACCTTCATCACCAGAATTTTTAGCTCTTGCAAGTATCCTGCCTGAGCTATCAACGATAGTTACTTTAGAGGGTTTCAAACCCGGCACAGATGAACTCACTAAATGCTTTACCGCCTGTGCTTCTTCATCTGGAACATTTAAGCGATTATTAAGCGTTAAAACAACTGAAGCCGAAGGCTCAAAATCATTTTTTCTAAAAACATCTTTTTTAGGAACAACCAAATGCACCCTCGCAGATTTGATAGAGCTAAGAGAGCTTATTGTTCTTGCAAGCTCACCTTCTAAAGCTCGCACAAGATTTACATTCATTACAAAATTAGAAGTGCCTAACATTTTTTCTTTATCAAAAATTTCATACCCAACTATTGAGGCTTGGTTTGGCAAGCCTTTCTCAGCCAGTAACATTCTAACTCTCAGCACATCACTACTTTCAACTTGAATTTCAGAGCCACCAGAAGCAACATTAAATTTTACACCAATTCGCCCCAGTTCGGTTACAACTGCGGCACTATCATCATTGCTTAAATTGCTGTAAAGTGTTGTCATAATGGGGGAAGTCAACCTCATAGAGAGGAAGGAAAATATTATAAGCAAAGCAACGCCTACCGTTCCCAAAATTATCTGTTTTGGCGAGGCAACCGCCTTCAATGATTGTAAAACATTATCCATATTTTAGATTAAATTAAGAAACTTTATTCTAGCAAATAAATGAAGAAAATAGCTATTTTTAGCGGAATAAGAATTTGAATTTTAATAACAAATTAAGTAAGTGATGCATTTTTGTTGCAGTGGATTTACTTGAAGTCATTCTGAGAGAAGCGAAGAATCTATTTAGTTATAATGAGCCGGGGATTTGTGTAAGATGAATGAAATTTTTGTCAGTATTCAATATACATAGATTTAGATTTTTATTCCATCTTGAGCGAAGCGAAAGGTTTAAAAATCAACGACTTGGATTATTCGCTTCGCTCAGAATGACACTTAATCTATACTTATTGAACACTGCGTAATTATGATTGCAATGACTTATATTTTCCTTTTATTACTTAGTAATGCTTTTTCTGCGTCGCCCTTTTGAACAAGCTCAGTTTGAGCAGAATCCATCTTTATTTTTGCCTTAGCTGCGGCATATAGAGGGTTTTTTTAGAATTTCTGCTTAAATAAGCCTCAGTTGCTTGTAAAAACTCACTGTAAGAACTAGGAAGCATTAAAAATGTCTTTAAGTTAATAGGTCCAACAATGACAGAATCTCTACCATGTAAATCGCTAAATGAATCTTTTGTTTGCACTATATTTTTAAACGCAGTTGAAAGAGGTATTTCTCTAGGCTTTTCAAAAAAAATATTAGCATTTTTAAGTGCCTCATTATAGTCTACATCATTTGTAATTCCTTCTCTAAATTTCCTTAAATGCTCTACAAAATCATGAATATCACCTTCGGTGGTTATTGGAAGGCCAACAAGTTTGCCATCTCTATCGTATCCCCCCCCCATAACTTGAGTTGGATTGCCAGCAAGCTCCTCAGAAACTTGAAGATTTGGGTTGTTAGCAACTAATAATTCTCTTAGTGCTTCTAAAATTTTAATGTGTTTTTTTAATGTATTCATCATTACTGATAATTATAATTTTTTAATTTGATTTGAAACTACAATAAACTATAAAAGTTAAAAAATCGTTAAGAAAATAAAAAAAGTTAGGGTGGTATAATTATAAATAATAAACTATTGAAATTCCAAAAATCTCTCCCCTTTTAAGTGGAGAGGAATTAATGACCAAATAAATAAGTTATAGAAAATATTGTATAACCTGATTTTATGTTTTAATTATTATCTAACGCCTCTCCCCTCGGGAGAGGAAAGATTTTCAAGCTAGATAATACGAACTTAGAAAAAAATAAATTTATGCGTTATTTACCACTTACAGATAATGAAAAATCTCAGATGCTTGCCACTATTGGCGTTAAATCAGTTGATGATTTATATGTTAATATTCCAGCTTCTGTTAAGGCGAAAACCAAGATAAATCTGCCAAATCATTTGGGGGAAATTGAAGTTGAAAGGAAGTTAAACTCCTTCGCAAATCAGAATTTGCCAGCTTCAGATTCTGCATTTTTCCTAGGGGCAGGGTGCTATAATCACCATGTTCCAGCGAGTGTGGATTATATAATCCAGCGTTCGGAATTCTTAACTTCCTACACGCCGTATCAGCCAGAAATTGCACAAGGAACAGTGCAGTATATCTTTGAATTTCAAACCATAATCGCACGCTTGACAGGTCAAGAGGTTGCTAATGCTTCAATGTATGATGGTGCAACTTCAATGGCAGAAGCTGCTTTGATGGCTCTGCGTATTAAAAAAGATAGGAAAAAAATCAAGCTCGCTCCAAAAATTCACCCTCATTATGTTGAGGTTTTGCAAACTTATTTCTCAAATTATCCTGAAATTTCTATTGAGGAAGGTGAGCCTTGTGAGCAAACCGCTTGCTATATTGTGCAATCTCCAAATTTCTTTGGTGAGCTGCAAAATTATGATTCTATCCGCCAAAATTGCGATAAATCTGGTGCTTTAATGGTGGTGGTTATTAATGAGATTCTCTCGCTTGGTTTAGTAAATCCGCCGTCGCAAGCTGATATTGTATGCGGTGAAGCTCAATCTATTGGCGTTGGTATGAATTATGGTGGGCCTCATCTTGGCTTTTTCGCTTGTAAAAAAGAATATGTTCGCACTATGCCGGGGCGTTTATGCGGTGAAACGATTGACGCAGATGGCAAGCGTTCATTTGTGTTGACGCTCAGCACTCGTGAGCAGCATATCAGGCGTGAAAAAGCAACCTCAAATATCTGCACAAACCAAGGGTTGATGGCTCTGGCATTCACTGTTCACGCTGAATTGTTAGGAGAAATTGGCTTCAAACAACTTGCGAAAATTAATCACGCAAAAGCTTGCCAATTATTTGATGAAATCACAAAAATAAAAGGTATCAAGCCAATTACAAAAAATTTCTTCAATGAGTTCGCAATTGAACTTCCAGCAAATATAAATGTTGTTGAGTTGGTAGAAAAACTCTCAAAAGAAAACATCATCGCAGGTTACGCCGCTGATAGCAAAACCCTTATCTTATGTGCCACTGAACTTACGAAAGATGAAGATATTGCAAAGTTGGTTGAAGCGTTGAAAGTGAAGATAAAATAATTTAGATTTTAATTTCTGCCAGAAGGTGTTGTATCTTTTATAAATTTCTTTTGAGTTTTATCATACCTGTAATTTGCCATTGAGTTTGGATTATCAGTTTTTATTCCAAGGTTTTTAATATCTTGAGGTGTTATTAATCCTGAAAAGAGCATGTCTTGAAAAATAGCGTAAGTGGCATCTTTATCTTTAACTTCTTTAAGCATTAAATTGTAGCCTTTAGCAGTCAAATCTAAATCAGAAACTTCGTCATAACGGGTAAAGTTTTCTTCTATTAAGGGTTTTTGAGGGCTGAAGGCATCATTAAAATTATATCCTAATAAATCATGAGCAATTTCGTGAAAAGCAAAAGCACTTAGCTCGTAAGTTTTATCAAAATATTGCAAATTATTATCATACTCATATGCAATAAGGCATAAATTAGCGTATTTATATTCCGCAGAATCTTTATCAAGCTTTTTCTTGTTTAATTTTTGTATTAAATATTCTTGATAAAGATGTTCCATTTCATGAAGTAAAACTGGGGTAGTATTTATAAAAGTTCTATCCATTATATTCATAGTAGATGGATATTGGCTATCTTCAGTGTAAGTGTTGCATTGGCTTACATACTCTATCTTTGCTGGCTTTCTTGGTCGAAAAAAAGGTTTGTAAGATGGCGTAAATACCCCGCGTTCATTTTTTTCTGCTATGCTATTATTATGATGGATTTCAACTTCAAAATCATCTGGAATTCCTGAAGCTTTCTTAAATGACCTAAGCATTATTCCTGATAAAATGTCAGCATCTACTTCTGTGTAATTATCAAAATTTCTTAATTCCTCTAAAATATTTACTTTTCCATCTACTGATTTATCTCTTAGTAGTTCCTTTTCCTTTTCAGTTAGCTTCTCAAAGTCATAATTCATTAATTCGTTTAATGTATGAACTAGCCTTTCCTGTTGATGTTCTAGGATTTCTTTTGGGTAGTAAGTGTTGGAGATAACCTTTTTTGGATTCGCAACTGAAAATTTCAAAATACTCGTATTAAAATCATAACCAAATTCTGAAAACTCTCTGTCATTAAATATCAATGTTAAAGCTGAGGCATCTTGATTATAATCATGAGAAAAAGGTACTACAGCAGTTGTTTTTTCTAAAATGTTTTTTGTTACATTTTCTAGGAAATTTTTATCAATATCTGTAAATGACGCAGCGGTTAGTTTTGCATTTTCTGATAAAGCTTCCCCCTTTAATTCTTTTGGTAGAATATTTTCATGTACAAAATATTCTTTTCCGTAAAATGCTAATTTTTCTGGGCTTTCGCTATTTAATTCTTTTAGGTCTGAGCTATTTATTTTTCCTAAAAAACTTGAAATTTGTTCTTGATATTTATCATATTTATCATATCCAGCAGGCTGATAATAATTGCCACTAGCTATCAGATAGCCTAAAAAAACTCCTTTTTGTGCTGGGTTAAGAGAGTTGTAAGTGGATTTTTGTTCTTCCGTAAAGCAAGAAAAAATATACATTAAACCCATAGGGTTACTTTCTTCTAAAAGAATTTTATTTTCATTTAAAAATTTTATTGAATCAGCATCTTCAAGGGCTTTAATGATTTGCTTAGGAAAAAGAAAGTTACGATCGGTTGTGATATTACCAGCAAAAGGTGTTGTCAAAAAATTATATTTCTGCTCTTCTGTTGTAAATCCAGTGTTATTAAAAAGTCCTTTATCTTCGCAATAATTTACTAATTCAGTTTTTTCTGCATCAGTAATGGTTTTGCCATTTGCTATTTTCTCTAGTATTTTTAAATATTTTTCCATAAAAATATTCTATTACAAAAATGTTAAGAAAAGATTAAGAAAATCAGTTTTATTTGGTCTAAAAATTGTTATAAATACATATCAAAGAAAATTTTTACTATTATGTTAGCTCAAAAAACCATAACTAAAAATGATGTTAATATGAATGAAATCAATGATTTAGACGAAATAATCGGTGGTTCGCGTGCCTTGAAATATGAGGAAAAGCTTATATTTGAGCAATCTTCAAAAGGTGCTTGTGGTGTTGATTTGCCTGAGGTCAAAAACTTTGAAAACAGAACGGGGCAGGGCGTTCGTGAAAATATTGGTTTAGCGGAAGTTTCTGAGCCTCAAGTTGTTCGTCATTTTGTGCGTCTTTCAACTCAAAATTACTCTATTGATAGCGGAATTTTTCCACTTGGTTCTTGCACGATGAAGCATAATCCTCGTTTGAATGAAAAAACTGCTCGCATAAAAGGCCTTTCAAATATTCACCCTCTCCAGCCGGAATCATCAGTGCAAGGTGCTTTGGCGTTGATGTATGAGCTTCAAAATTGGCTCAAGGAAGTTTCAGGTTTAGATGCAGTTTGCCTTACGCCTGCTGCAGGTGCACACGGCGAACTTGCTGGTATTATGACTATCCGTAAAAAATTTGAAGTTGAAGGAAAGCAAAGAAAAGTAGTTATTGTGCCAGATTCTGCACACGGCACAAACCCTGCAACTGCTGCGATGTGTGGCTATGAAATCCGCCAAATTCCAACCGCTAAAAATGGTTTGGTTGATTTTGACGCCTTCAAAAATGCACTTTCAGAAGATGTTGCTGCGATAATGCTAACTAACCCTAACACTTGCGGTTTATATGAATCTCAAGCCCACGAAATAGCAGATGCAATTCACAAAATTGGAGCATATTTTTATTGCGATGGGGCGAATTTCAATGCAATAGTTGGTAAAGTTCAACCAGCTGCATTCGGTGTTGATGTTATGCATTTTAATCTTCACAAAACATTCTCAACCCCGCATGGTGGCGGTGGCCCTGGTTCTGGACCTATTGCAGTTTGTTCGGAGCTTGCACCTTATTTGCCCCAGCCGATAGTTGAAAAAGAAGGCGATAAATATAAATTAAATTCAAACAACCCAACTTCACTCGGCCGTTTGCGTGGCTTTCAAGGGCAATTTGGAATGTTTGTGAGGGCATTAACCTATATGCTTTCGCATGGTGGTGATGGTTTGAAACGCGTTGCTGAGGAAGCCGTTCTTAACGCAAATTATGTGCGTGCATCTCTCAAAGATTATTACAATATTCCGTTTGATGATTTCTGTATGCACGAATTTTTGATGAATGATAAATTCCAGAA
>JANRLM010000028.1 GCA_033762595.1 Rickettsiales bacterium | reverse complement strand
CAACAATTTTTGAGAGTTTTTCTATTGCAGATTTGATATTTTTCTCTCTATCAAGCAAGTTAGAACCAAGTGCGATTAAAATAAAATTATCCATTATTGTGGTAAAAATAAAAATTCAATTGATGTGTTTTAAGGCAAGTGCTAAAAAGGTTTATAAACAGATTTTCTTTGAATTGAAACGCTTTTTTACATACATATTTTTTCTTGCTTTTAGCATTTCAACAGCAAGTGCATCTGCTGAACCGCCAGTTTTGCCAAGCCTTACTGAACCCCCTCAATCTCAAGAAAACCCCCAGCCTAATGTGGTTAATAATATCAGTGCAGATATTCTAAAGGATGCTGTTGGTGATGTTTTTGAAGAGCAAAAGAAAAATGAGGCTGAAACACCTCCCCCACTTGCGGTTGCGAAAGATGTTAAAATTGATGAGTCGCAAAATAATAATGAGCCGATTATAAATGAGCCTTCATATCAAGAATATGAAGCCCCTAAACCTAAAAATAATTATTCGCAAATTGAGATTTTATCAAAGCCAGATTATGTTGCACCCGTTGCCGAGGCTTCACCAGAGCAAAAAGGAAATTATGAGGAAGTTACAATAAGTGTTTCCGCAGAACCTGAAAATGAAACCACTAAAGCAGAAAATCTTACTCAAGAAACTACAGAAAAACCTCAAGAGGTTAAAGAGGAAATTAAACAAGAGCTTGTGGAAGCAAAAGAAGAAATCAAAGAACAAAACCCTTCTAAGGAAGTAAAATCTGAAAAAAATATTGCTGATAAAAAAACTGAATCAGAGCCTGAAATAGTTGATAAAGTTGCGGTTGTTCCAATTGATGACGAGGAAAATATTAAAGAAGTTAAAGCAATAGCGATTAGCGAGGAAAATAATCTTCCACTTAATAAAACCAATGAAGCCCTTACGCCAATCTTTAGTGGATTGCCAAAATCTATGCAAAAAACAGCTAATTTAGTTGTTGCGGATAAATTTTATAACAATTCTTTGATTGCAAATAATAATTCAAATCAAGTTGTTAGAATGCCTCCAAGAGATGATATTGAAGCATTAAATGAGTTAATTAAATTATCAAATCAAACTCTTCCAGAAATTAACTCTAAAAAAATAAATGTGAAAAGAGGTGAATTTAATGATCCATTTTATGATGAAGTTGAACCATTCGAAGAAAAACAAAGTACTAATAATGCTCCAAATAATTTGGCAAATGCTCCTAAAGTTGAAAATACTGGCGTTGCTGATAAAGAAACTAAACCTAAGAAAAAAATTGTAAAAGTTTTTACTAAACCAGAATTTTATGATCAAGAAAAAACTCTATCTGTAGAGGTTAAAAAACAAAGCGATGGCGAAGTATTAAAGCTTAGAAAAGATGCTTTTGATGCACTTTCAATGGGTTTATATGAAGTTGCAGTAACATATTACAAACAAGTTTTAGAAATTCTGCCAAATGATAAAAACGCTCTTTTTGGCTTGGCAACTTCTTATCATAGGGCAAAACAATTTTCAAACGCTAAGGAAATTTATAAAAAAATTATTAATGATGATATAGAAAATACTGATGCACTTAATAATTATATAATTCTACTTTCTGAAGAATACGGTGATTCTGCAATTCCTAAATTAGAAAAATTATGGCAGGAAAATAAGGAAATATCAGTTATTCCAGCCCATATTGCAAATTTATATTACGCAAAAAATGATCTTAAAAAAGCAATTGAATATTATTTTCAAGCAGTCAGCGTTGCACCTGAAAATGTAGATTATAAATATAATTTAGCGGTTTTACTTGAAAAATATGGTGCGAGTGACTTAGCGGTAAAATATTATAAAAATCTGCTCGATGAATCTGCAAAAGGTAAGATTTTACCTGAAGATCCACTAACAATTAGGGAAAGATATTTTTCATTATTATCTATAAAAAATTAATTTATGGAAATTATAGATTTATTAAATTATGCGAAGCGTCAAAATGCCTCAGACCTTCATTTAACCCCTGATTATGTTCCATGTATTCGTGTAAATGGCGATATAGAGCCTTTTTTGACTAAAAATCTCTCTGGTGAAGAAATTAAATCAATGCTCTATTCAATCGTTACTGATTCGCAAAGGGCGGTTTTTGAAAAAGAGTTGGAGCTTGATTTTGCCTTGCAATATGGCCCAGATATGAGGTTTCGTGTAAATGCTTTTACAACTCACAAAGGCCCTGCAATAGTTTTTAGATCAATACCTACAAAAGTTCTATCGCTTGAGCAGTTAAACATGCCTCAAATTTTTTATAAATTATGTAATCTTCATAAAGGTTTGATTCTAGTTACAGGCCCAACTGGTTCAGGGAAATCAACAACGCTTGCGGCAATAATAAATGAAATCAACCTCAAACATAAAAAACATATTTTAACTATTGAGGACCCAATTGAGTTTATTCATCGTCCAGAAAAATCAATAATAAACCAAAGGGAGTTGCATAATAATACGAAATCATTTTCAAGAGCCTTGAAAAGTGCTTTGAGGGAAGATCCTGATATTATTCTAGTTGGTGAGATGCGAGATATGGAAACTATATCACTAGCTCTAACTGCGGCTGAAACAGGCCACTTAGTGTTTGGAACGCTTCACACAACATCTGCCGCAAAAACTATTGATAGAATTATTGATGTATTTCCAGCGGCTGATAAAGAATTAATTCGCTCAATGCTTTCCTCATCTATTCAAGCGGTTATTGCTCAAACCTTAATGAAAACTAAAGATGAAAAAGGTAGAGTTGCCGGGCTTGAAATTCTTCTTGGCACACCAGCTGTTAGAAATTTAATTCGTGAAAATAGAATACCTCAGATAAATTCTATGATGCAGGTTGGTGCGAAATTTGGTATGGTAACAATGAAAGATTACGTAGAAAATCTTCTTAAGGATAATAAAATTTCTCTGGAAACCGCAAAATCTGTTCTGAACTCTCTGCAAGATTCTGCCGAGTTTGATGAAATCGCAAAAGATGCTAATAAATTAGAAAAAAATCCTAAAGTAATGCAATCAATTTCAAAATCGGTTTTTGAGAATAATAATTCAAACGAATCTAATACTCCAAAAATTAGTGAAAAAATAAATAACTCTGATTTCTAAATATATTTTTATGTCTGAAAAAAAGATAAATTATTATTTACAAGAAATGGTTTCAATCGAGGCTTCTGACCTCTATATAACCACTGATTTACCTGCAACATATAGGGTGCAATCTAATTTAGTTAGAAGTAAAGATGAATCATTTACCACTAGCGATATTGAAAAATTAGTGAAAGAATTTTTAACTGATGAGCAAATGCAAGATTTTCTTTCAACGCTAGAACTTAATGTTGCATACTCTATAGGTGAAGAAAGGTTTAGAATTAATGTTTTTTATCAGCAAAAAAATATTGGGCTTGTAGTTCGTCATATAAAATCAAAAATCCCTACTTTCAAAGATCTTGGTTTGCCTGAAAGTTACAGAGATTTTATTATGGCAAAGCGTGGTTTGTTTTTAATTGCGGGTGCAACAGGTAGTGGAAAATCAACTTCAGTTGCAGCATGTTTAGAGCATAGAAATAATAAAGGAAGTGGACATATTGTTACTATTGAAGACCCAATAGAATATGTTTTCAAACATAAAAATTGTATTTTTACTCAAAGAGAGATTGGCATTGATACTTATTCTTATGGTATAGCACTTAAAAATGCTTTTAGACAAGCACCTGATGTTATTTTTATTGGTGAAATTAGAGATAGAGATTCAATAGAAAATGCTATAATGTTTAGTGAAACAGGGCATTTGGTAGTTGCAACAATTCACGCAAGCAATACAAACCAAACATTTGAAAGAATTTTAAGTTTGTATCCTGAGGAAGTTCATAATCAAATTCTAATTTCTCTTTCACATAATTTAGTTGCGTTGTGCGGGCAAAGATTAGTAAAAAATTTGACTGGCAATTTAGTTCTATCTTATGAAATCTTGAAGAATGAAGGCTTGGTTACAGAGCTTATAAGAGAGGGAAAATTTCATGAGATAAAAGAGGTTATAAACAAAAATCTAAATAATGGAATGATGAGTTTTGATGAATCATTATTCCGACTTTATAGAGATAAAATTATTACGCGTGAAACTGCCTTGAAAGAAGCGGATAATCCTAATAATTTAAGACTTAGATTATCACAATTTTCTGAAAGTAATCTCTCAACTTCTCTAAAAGGCATAACGCAAACAACGGTTGATGAAGATACACTTTATGGTAAAAATAAAAAATCTGACTTTTAGATGAAGTTCACCTTAGAAAATCTGCCTAAAATTAGGGGTGAATATCGCTTTGATTATCCTCTTTCTAAAGTTACTTGGTTTGGTGTTGGTGGCAATGCAGATATTCTTTTCAAGCCCAAAGACGAAGAGGATTTGAGTTTCTTTCTTAAACACAGGCCCAAAGATTTACCATATATTTGCTTTGGAGTTTTTTCAAATGTGATTATTCTTGATGAAGGTTTTAGAGGCGTTGTAATTCGCTTGGGCAGAGAATTTGCTGGCATTAAAAAGATTTCTGATAATCAAATCAAAGTAGGTGCTGGTGCTTTAGATGCAAATATCGCAAGGTTTTCGGCTGAAAATGAAATTGCAAATTTAGAATTTCTTGTTGGGATTCCTGGTAGTTTAGGCGGTGCGATTGCTATGAATGGCGGTGCTTATGGTTCTGAGTTAAAAGATATTCTGGTTTCCGCAACTGCTATTGATGAAGATGGAAACATCATAGAGTTAAAAAATGAGAATTTTTCTTTCAAATATAGAGGAAATTTGATTGAAGAAAAATTATCAAAAAAATTAATTTACACTTCTGCAATTTTGCAAGGCGAAAAATCTTCTAAAGAGAAAATTTTAGAGAAAATGAATTTCATTTCTTCATCACGGGAAGCAACCCAACCAGTTAGAGCAAAAACTGGCGGAAGCACTTTCAAAAACCCTAAAAATTCTGATAAAAAGGCTTGGCAACTAATTGATGAAGCAGGTTGCAGAGGGCTTAAAATGGGCGGGGCAATTGTTTCGGAAAAACATTGTAATTTTCTAATTAATCAGGAAAACGCAACCGCAAGCGACATCATAAATCTCGGCGAAGAAGTGAGAAAAAGAGTTTTTGAAAAATCTGGTGTAATGCTTGAATGGGAAATTAAGATTTTTCCTAATTAGATTTTTCAGCTTTGCCTTTGAATACAATTTCAACTCTTCGGTTTGCAGCGGCTTCTTTTCCTTCTTCATTTGGCACGATATTATCATTTTTACCAAAACCGAATGTTCTAAATAGGTTTTTATTTACGCCTTTGCCGATAAGATAATCTCTAGCAATATCAGCTCTTTTCTTTGATAAAACCATCGCCTCATTATCACCAATAGATCTATCAGTATGACCATTAATAATAACCGAAGGCGGGTTTGATTTTTTAATTTGTTCAGCTACTTTATCAAGTTCAGCTCTAGCGTTTGCGTCAAGTTCAAAAGATTTTTTATCAAAATAAGCTAGATACATTAAATCACTGCCTCCACCGCCCCTTGCATAAATGAAATTGCCGGCTTCTTTTTTATTTTCTGAAGCAACTTTTTCATCAAGAAGCCTTTTAGCTTCATCATCTTTGACTCTATTTTCAATAACCCTAACTAACTCTTGTGCATAATTGCCTTCATATTCTTCTTCCGCCTCATAATTTTTGAATGGTGTATAATTTTCATCAATATCAGTGTGAGCGTAACCAGAAATAACTTCAGCTAGACCCTTGAATTTGGTTTCCTCATAAATTCCGTGCAGATAATCATTAACTTCTTTGAAGGCCATCTTACAATTTGTTCTTTCATCAACCCATTTATTTTTGGCTTGGGAAACCCAGCAATCATAGAATACTAAAGATTTTGCGGCAGCATTTGGAGCAACATAAACAGCATTTACTGATAGGGACTCTAGTAAGGCAATTCTAGCTTTTAGTAAATCATCAAGTTCAATATCGTCTTTAATTTCCCATTTTTTAGGATCTTCTGGCAGAATATCCCTTAAACCATCTGCTTTAAGGCCTTTTCTGCGGAAATGCGTTGCGTCAGTATAATTGTGGTGAAGGAATAATCTATCAGCAAGTTTTACATATTCTCTTTTAGTAAAATCAGCAAAATTACGACGCTTTAAGCGGAATCTCTCGGTTTCAATTTGGTTTTTAGAGGGAACATAAACAGGGTTTATTTCATTAGTATGAATATCTAAAAATTTGCGTGATCTTAATTTTTCAATAACGCCAAGAGTTCTATCTTTATGAATTGAAGGGCTTTTATGCTTTTCAATATCGTAAGAAGCAGAAGGGGCTTTTTGATATTCTGGCTTTTCAGTGATTATTCTATTTACCGCTTTAGGTTGCGGAGAAATTCCTCTTTCTATAGTAGTATTAAAATTGTAATTTTTAGTTATAGAGTCCCTAGCTAGCAAAGGCGTTGCAACAAAAATTGTAAGTAAAAATATGAGTAAAAATTTTTGCGAAAATATTTTCATTAAGCATTACCGCGTTCCTTAAGCCAAGCCATTTGAATAGCCTCCAAAACTTTCTCATTAGATTTTTGGGGGTCATCATCAAAATCTTCAAGTTCACAAACCCATTTATGTAGATCTGTAAATCTTAGATTGATATTATCTTTATCATAGTGCTTTTCTTCAAGCTCTATTGCAATATCTTCTATATCTTTCCACTTCATTGCTTTTTATATGTGTTGAATATATAACTTATATCATAAATTTTTAAGATTAGAATATGCAAATTAATTTTGACGACATAAATGAAATAATCTCAAATGCACTTGAGGAAGATATTGGGCGTGGCGATGTAACATCTAATCTTACAATTCCTGAAGATGCAAATATTTCAGCAAAATTTATTTTTCGTGAAGATGCAATTTTTTGTGGCACGCCAATTTTAGAAAATATTTTCCTTAGATATTCTGAGAAAATTAAATTTATTCCATTAGTGAAAGAGGGAAGTTTTGTTCAAGCAAGCCAAGCGGTTTTTGAAGTTTCAGGAAATGCTAGGATTATTTTACAATCTGAAAGGGTTGCGCTTAATTTTATTCAGAGAATGAGCGGAATTGCCACCTTAACAAATAAATTTGTTGAAAAAACCAAAGGCACGAAAGCACAAATTTTAGATACAAGAAAAACCACACCAAACCTTAGGAAGATTGAGAGATATTCAGTGTGGATAGGCGGCGGGGTGAATCACAGATATTGCCTTGATGATGCAGTTTTAATTAAGGATAATCACATTGCATTTAACAATGGTGATATTCAAAAAACTATAAGGCTTGCTAAAAATAATGCTCCGGAGGGTTTTATTATTGAGGTGGAGTGCGATAATTTAGAGCAATTCAAAATCGCAATTCAAGAAAAGCCAGATATTATTTTGCTTGATAATATGAATATTAATGAATTAAAACAGGCAGTTGAACTTGCTAAAAATACTAATATTTTACTAGAAGCATCAGGTGGTGTTACCCTTGAAACAATTAAAGAAATTGCTGAAACTGGAGTTGATAGAATTTCTATCGGTTCGTTAACCCATTCAGTAAAATCAATAGATATTGGTTTGGATTTTTAGGACTACTTGAAAAATCAATTACTATAATTTGAAAACCTATTTATAATTATTTTCCTAAATTTTTCCTCTACAAGAAAATAAGATATTGAAGCGATGAGTATATTTAACATAAATACAATAATTATAATTAGCCAATTATTTATGTCTAACTTGATAAGGCCTCTGCCAAATTCTATTGCAATAAACTGCCATATGTAAAAAGAGTAAGATATTTTTCCGAGATAATTTGTATATCTGTTATTAAATACAAATGAATTATTATTTATGCTAAGAGAGAATAATAATAAGCCAAAAAGTGGAGCAATAACAATATTTAACCCCATATATGAATAAATAGCTTCTGACTGTTTAAGTGTTGTTAAACAAAAAATAACCAAAAATATAAAGAAGGGAGACTTTAATATAAATGGTAATTTATCTAGCTTATTATTTGATGTAAGAAGATAAAAGCCTATTCCAATAAAAAATTCATTGAGTCTCATAAAAGCATTGGAATAATAATAGCCTTTGCTTTCTGAATCAGAAATTACATTAATATTTACTATTATTGCCATTAAAAAACCTAAAAAAATAAGCTTAATAGGTTTTTTTGAATATATTAAAATAATTAAAGGAAATAAAAGATAAAAAAAGGCTTCAACACTTATACTCCAAGTTCCTCCATTAATGCCTAAGTGAAACATTTTAGGAAAAATTGCCTGCAATAAAAATATATCATTTATAATTATTCTAATCCATTCTTCACTAGTATAAGGCGTGTTAGGCTGAATTAAGGAAAAATATAAAATGGAACCCAAAAAATATGTTGGATAAATTTTTGCAAATCTTTTTAGATAAAAATTTAATACTTCATTTCTTTTTGAAAAATCTTTATTTTTATAGACATAGCACATTATATATCCAGAAAGCACAAAGAAACCAGTCATGAAGACTGCACCATTATTAATAAATTTATCAATAAACTTAATATTAGTTGAAAAGTTTAAGTGAATTTTACAATGGAATAAAAATACTATGAAAGCTGTTAGAAATCGAAAAAAAGTAAGCGAGGAAATTTCAGCTTTATTTGAAGTTAATTTATTATTCATAAAAAGATTATTGGGTATAATCTTATTAGATTAAACCATCAACATTCCGCCATTAATGTGGATAGTTTGCCCTGTAATGTATTTTGCTTCATCTGAAGCTAGGAAAGCAGTTAAATTCGCAATATCCTCACCCTTGCCAAATGCACCAATTGGAATATTAGCGAGCATTTTATTTTTCTGATCTTCATTTAATTTATCAGTCATTGCGGTTTCAATAAAACCCGGCGCGATATTATTTGCGGTAATTCCACGAGATGCAACTTCAGCTGCAACTGATTTTATAAGCCCTGCAACCCCAGCTTTTGAGGCTACATAGTTTGCTTGCCCTGGGTTACCCATTGTACCAACGATTGAGCCGATTGAAATAATTCTTCCAAAGCGACGCTTCATCATTGTTTTTACAAATGATTTTATAAGAATAAAACTTGAGGTTAAATTAACCGCAAGCACCTCTTCAAAATCATCTTCAGACATTCTAAGTATTAGATTATCTTTGGTAATCCCAGCATTACAGACAAGAATATCTATTCCGCCTGATTTTTCTTCTGCCTCTGATGCTAGTTTTTTTACCTGCTCTTTATCCTTCAAATTTGTTGTTAGAATATGCACACGAGAACCAAGCGAATTTGCAAGCCCTTCTAGCTTTTCTATTCTTGTTCCAGAAACAACAATTTCTGCACCTAGAAGATGAAGTTTGCGGGCAATTGCCTCACCAATTCCACCCGTTGCACCAGTTATAAGTGCCTTTTTTCCTGTAAGATTAATCATAGAATTTATTGAGATGAAATTACTTTTTATCAACGCTGATATTAACTTTAGCAAGTTTTTTGTTAAGCCTTTCTAAGACTTCATTTGAAATATCATAATTATCTTTTGCAAATAAAAGTTGACCTTTAGCAATTACTACATCAACATTTTTTTCTTTAGCAATTTCAGCAATTATTTTAATAGTTTCATTTCTCACTAGCTCAAGTGCCTTGATATAAGCAGTTTCTAGGATTTTTCTTTTTTTCATTACTTCCCTTTGGCTGTTCATTAATTTTACTCTAAACTCTTGAACTTTTTTTGCGAATGCTTCTTGCGACATAGCTTTCTGCTGAGCTTTTAATTGCTCCTCATTTTTCTTGAGAGCATCTTCCTGAGATTTAGTTTCAGAAACATATTTTTGTTGAATTCTTTTTACTTCTTCTTCAGCGGCTTTGGCAGCTTTAGATTCATCAACAATCTTTTTTAGATCAACAGTTGCAATGGTTTTTACATCAAAATTCTGAGCATTTGCTGAATTAACCGCAAAAGCTAAGATTAAAGTTAAAATAATTTTT
Source organism: Rickettsiales bacterium (assembly GCA_033762595.1). Lineage (NCBI taxonomy): Bacteria > Pseudomonadati > Pseudomonadota > Alphaproteobacteria > Rickettsiales > Rickettsiales bacterium. The sequence goes on along the minus strand of JANRLM010000028.1, from coordinate 44,957 downwards.
TTCATAATAAATCTCCGTTTTTTTGTTTTTTATAAAATTAAAATCTTGTTCCGAAGCTAAAGCGAATTTGCTGAAGTTGGTCAAAAGATTCTTTAGCAAATGGCTCAGCATAATCAATTCTAATTGGCCCAACTGGTGAACGCCAGAAAACACCAACACCAGCAGAACCCCTTAAAGAATCTTTATCTTCAATTTGTAAAGTTGGATCTGTCGCATCAATTCCATATAATGTTCCAACATCAGTAAATGCAGCACCTTTAATTTGTAATTCCTCAGGAAGCCCAAGCGGAAACATTAACTCTGAAGTTCCAACAAAATAGTTATTACCACCCAAAGGATCAAGGGAGACTCTATCTCTAGGGCCAATACCTTGGTTATCAAAACCCCTCATCAATGTTTCACCAACAAAAAATCTATCGTTAATTCTAACATCTTTACCACTCATACCAGTAACATTACCACCCCTACCTGAAAGACGAACAACCCAATCTCTATATTCCTCAGAAATTGGTGTAAAATATGAAACTCTCGCATCATGTTTTAAGTAAGCAATATCACCGCCCAAACCTGCATAATCTTGAGAGATAGAAGCAAACCAGCCCTCATTTGGCAGAAACTGATTATCAAGGCTATTATAAACAAAACTATGACCAATAACCGAGCTTAAAAATTCACCTAATTGTTGTGTTACAAAGAGTGATGCACCAGCTTGAGGGTTAGTAATTTCATCTTGCCTTAAAGTATAGTTAACATTGTGAGACAAATATTCAGAAAGTGGATAACCACTTCTTAGCGTAAAACCAGTTGAGGCACTATCAAACGCCAAGTTGTTTAACCCACTTTGAGAAACAATTTGCGTATTAAAAATATCAAAACCAGTTGAAAGTTGCCTATCCATAAAATATGGCTCAGTAAATGAAAGGCGAATATCTTGACGAACAGCAGCAAGCGTAAAGTTTGCACGCACGAACTGCCCTTTACCCAAGAAGTTCCTTTCGGTTATAGCAATATCTCCCAAAGCACCATCATTGGTGGAAAAACCAGCACCGAGAGTAAGTTCACCTGTTGATTGTTCAGCAACACCAACATCTAGATCAACTTTATCGGCATACTCAGTTTCTTTATTTTGAATATCAACTTTACTAAAGAAGCCCAGAGCCTCAATTCTTTCTTTAGAGCGTTTGATTTTTGATGAATTGTAAGGGTCGCCCTCATTCAGTCTAAACTCCCTTCTTATAACTTCATCACCCGTTCTTGAGTTGCCAATAATGTTTATGCGATTAACATAAACCCTAGGACCTTCTGAAATTTCATAGGTAATTCCTATTATTTGAGATTTATCATCTTTATTATAGCGAGGATTAATTCTAGTAAATGCGTAGCCTTTTTCGCCAAGATAATCAGTTAAAGTGGTTATTGTATCTTCAAGTTTCTTAGCATCAAACTCTTTGCCTTCCTTAGATTTTATAAGGCCACGAGCTTCATCTAAGTTCAAATCAGGGATTGCACTTTGAATGTCAATTTTTCCGAAAGTAAAGTGCTTGCCTTCATCAAGCGTGAAAATAATATTAAAGGATTTATTGATATTATTATATTCCGCATCTGCTGAAACTACTTTGAAATCAGCATAACCTTTGGATACATAATGCCTTCTTAGCAATTCTTTATCAAACTCAATTCTATCAGGGTCATAATTATCGCTACCGGAGAAAAATCTATACCATCTTGACTCCTTAGTGCCGATTACTGTTTCAAGCTCTGGCTCATCAAATGCAAAATTATTTATGAATGAAATTTGTGCAATTTTTGCCTTCTGCCCCTCATCAATTATAAAAGTAACTTTAACTCTATTATTTTCTAATTTTTCAACCTTTGGTTCAACTCTAACATTAAATCTGCCACTTCTTTGATAGAGTGTCATAATTCTTTTAACATCTGCTTGAAGGTCAGATTCCTTAAAAACCGCACGAGGCTCAGTTTTAATTTCAGCAAGGAATTTTTCATTATCAATTTTATCATTTCCATCAAAGGCAACTTCAGCAACGGTAGGGTTTTCCTTAACATCAACTTCTAAAATACCATTTTGGAATTCAATTTGTATGTCTTCAAAAAGGCCAGTATCAAATGTTCTTCTAAATGCGTTATCTAAATCTTCTCGGGCAATTGTTTGACCTCTCTTAACACCAAGAAATGCTTCAATAGTCGCAGGTTCTACCCTGCCATTTCCAGAGATTTTAATATCTTTGATAACCAAATTCTCAGCAAATGCAGAATTGGTTAATAGTAAAAAAGTAAAAAATAAAGCCGAGAGTTTTTTCATAAATACTAGAAAATCTTAAAAAATTTCAAATCATTAAAGGTTGCAAGAAGCATTAAACCAATAAGCACGCCATAGCCAAATCTGAAGAAATATTCTTGCAATTTTTCTGGCAGTGGCTTACCCCTTAAACCTTCAATTATGTAAAAGAATAAATGACCACCATCAAGCATAGGAATTGGAAAAAGATTTACAAGACCTAAATTTACAGAAAGCACTGCCATAAACCAAAATACAACTTTGAAGCCTTGTTCAACTGATTTACCAGAATAATCTGCGATTCTTAAAATACCACTAATTTGCTCGGCACTTCTTTTACCAGTGATAATTTGACCAACTGCTTGCAAGGTTCTAACTGATAAATCATAGGTTTCATAAGCAGCACTTGAAATTGATGTAAGAAAGTTCAATTTTTTATATTCCATTTTGCTTGAGGAAATTCCAAGCAAGCCAACCTCAACTTCATTCCCAAAAATATCCTTTGAAACTTTTTTCTCTGGAGTGATTTTTGAATTTTTAACCTCGCCATTTCTTTCGTATGAAATATCTAGCTCAATAGCGGGGTGCATTGAAACCATGCTTCTAATATCTTCAAAAGTTTTGATTTTTGAACCACCAAGATAAATAATTTTATCGCCTTCTTGAAGCCCAAATTTCTCGGCAACACTCTCTTTTTGAATACCGGAAATCACATTTGAAGTGTTAGGTTTGCCATAAGCAAAAAAGAAAAAAGATAAAATAATAATTGCGAAAATATAATTTGCCAAAGGCCCTGCAAGAACAATTAAAAATCTTTTCCATAAGTCTTGCGTATGAAAAGATTTTTTTCTTTCGTCTTCCGCCATTTGAGAAATTTTATCTTTATCTGGTACAGAGGCTGCATTTTCATCACCATACATTTTTACATAACCACCAAGCGGGATAAGGCTTAACTTCCAGCGAGTTCCAGATTTATCATTCCAGCCGAAAATCTCTTTACCAAAGCCGATAGAAAAACTTTCAATCATCACACCGCATTTTTTTGCCACCCAATAATGGCCAAATTCGTGAATAAAAACTATTATTGAAATTATTGCGATGAAGGAAAGAACGCTCTGCAAAATATTGAAAAATAAATCCATTAGGCAACCTTGCTAATTTTGGTTTTTATAAAATCTTGTGCGGAATTTCTAGAAATTTCATCGATGAAATAAATTTCCTCTAAAGAATTCGCACTATAATTTTCTGATATAATCTTTTCCAAAACCATTTCAACTATAATAGGGATATCAGAAAATTTTATTTTGTGATTCAAAAATTCTGCTACCGCAATTTCATTCGCCGCATTTAGTGCAACACAAGCATTCTGACCAAAATTTAAGGCCTCAAAGCTAAGCTTCAAGCATCTAAATTTTTCAAAATCAGGATTATAAAAACTTAAATTTGTAGTTTTTGCCAAGTCTAATTTTTGAGAATTATTTTTAATTCTATCCGGAAACCCAAGAGCGTAAGAGATTGGAATTTTCATATCTGGGTTTGATAGTGCTGAAAGCACAGAGCCATCATTATAATAAACCAGCCCATGAATTATTGATTGCGGGTGAACTAAAACCTCTATTTGATTAGGATTTAGTGGGAATAAACGCATAGCTTCAATCACCTCTAAACCTTTATTCATCATCGTTGAAGAATCCACTGAGATTTTTGCCCCCATATTCCAATTAGGGTGCTTAACCGCCATTTCAGGGGTGATTTTACTAAATTCTTTTATATCTAAATTTAGAAATGACCCACCAGAAGCAGTAAGTATAATTTTCTCAATTGAGTTTAGTTTTTCAAAATCAAAAATTTGGAATATTGCATTATGCTCAGAATCAACTGGGATAATTTTTGCATTAGATTTTTTGGCTTCATTTATGATAATTTCACCGGCACAAACTAAACATTCTTTATTTGCCATTCCAATATTTACACCCGCTTTAACCGCTGAAAGCGTCGGTTCTAAAGCACAAAAGCCAACTGCACCGGAAATATAAATATCAATTTTTTCACTTGAGGCCTCTTTGCAGCCTTCTTTACCTGCAAAAATTTTTATATTTGATCCACTTAATAAATTTTTGAGAGGCAGATAATTTTCTTCATCATAAATCGCAACTTGCTTAACTTTATATTGGGTTGCGAGCTTTGCAAGCTCCTCAAAATTACTGCGAGCTATCAGAGTACTAACTGAATATTTTTCTGGATTACCAGAGATTATCTCAAGTGTATTTTTACCAATAGTGCCAGTTGCACCCAATATTGAAACTTGCTTTTGCATTAGCTTATCACCTTAATAATGTGATAGTAAAAATATATTCCTGTAACATTAAGGACCAGCAGAAGACCATCAATTCTATCTAAAATTCCGCCGTGTCCAGGGATAATATTTCCTGAATCTTTTACATTATGTTTGCGTTTCAACCAAGATTCAAACAAATCTCCAATTTGAGATATTATTGGAATAAAAATATGAATTAATAAAGCACTATAGAAATTTTTATCGCTAACTTTATCTGCACCAAAATCTACAGAATAATTGAGAATAAAGAAAAATAATAAACAGCCAAACACTCCGCCAATTGCACCAGCCCAAGTTTTATTAGGGCTAATTTTGGGGCATAATTTTGGCCCCCCAATTAATTTGCCAAAAATATAACCGAAAATATCATTAATCCAGACCAGTAAAACTATTACAAACATTAAAATAGGGAAATTATCAAAATAAGGAATATTAACCCTGTATCTTGCTAAAAAAAGTAAAACCAAACAGGCAAAGCTGATATAAAGAACTCCAAAAATCCACCATAAAAATTTTTTTTTGCTAGAATTGGTAATTTTAACCCATTCAAAAAGGGCTATCAAAAAAGCAGAAATTATAACTAGATCAAGCAATGCACCGCCGATAATCATTAGATAAATCAAAACTGGTGCAAGTATAATTGTTGAGATAATTCTTTTAGCAAAATTTGGCACAGAAAATATAAACTAGATTGAATTTAATTTTAGCTTTAATATTCTTTAATTAAATAGTCATCTATTTTATGGAATTATTAGTTTCTGTAATTCATAGAATTTTTTGCTCTTAAAACTCAAATTGTCACCCCGCATTTATTGCGGGGTTAATGGTTGAAAGTGTTTTTAGAACTTAATTTTGAGCGTGTTTTGCAGTTAACCCCGCAATAAATGCGGGGTGACATTCTATGAAAATTTATTTTTTGAAAATTTTATGGAATTATTAAAATTTTACCTAATCAATATATTTGAATTTCTTGCCTTTCCAGAAGCTAAGGAAATATGCGGTAGCAACCCAGATTTTTCAAGTAAATGCAATAATATTATAAATTTTTGCTTCTATTTAACGCCAATAATCTTGCTGATTAATATTTTTCTTTTTAGCAATTTGAAAAGAGGGTTTAAGTTTTTTATTTTCTCAATTTCTCTAATAATTTCGCTGTTTATATTTTCAGATAGAGCCTTAGAAAGAATTGCTGATGTTTCAAACTATGGGTTTGAGAATTTTATTATTTTATTTAATTTTTGGTGCTTTGCCTCTTTTATTCTGCTGGTTTTAGCGAATATTTTTTCTGAAAATTTATCTCGGTTTTTTCATTTTTCATTAATCTTATCAGGCGTATTTTCATTTCTATTTATATTCTTCGGCAGGGGTAGCATTGAGCATATAGCAAGTTTATCTGGCACTATTTTTAATGGCTTTTCACTTGCCAGTTTAAGCAAAGGATTTTTATTCAAGCAGGTAATTTTATATTTTATATTTTCAGTAATTTTTGGTTTTATAATTTTAATTTTGGAATGGGTAAAAAGCGGTGAGATTATTCCTAATATTTTCTTCAGAAGTTTCAAAATATTTGGGCTTTTTTTGTGTTCTGCCTTGATTATTTTAATTTCAATTCCTTTTGGAATTTTGGTTAATAATAATGATGTTGAATATGCTAAAAATTATATTGAAGAACTTAAACCAAAAATTGATAAATATTATTATGAAAATGGCGAATATCCAAAGGTTTTAGATGATATAATTGATTTTTCAAAGCCAAATCCATTCCTACTTGAACGCCACGAATATTATTCTTACGGTATTAGGGGAACTTATTACTTTAGTCGCTCGGATAAATATTGTATAATTTTTCAAAATCCATCTATAAAATTTGGCTATTTTTCAGTTACTAGTGGCAGAGATTGGCAATTTACCTATAATCAAGATTCCTTTGATAATATATTTATTAACGCTTGTGATGAGAGTTCTGAAAATTCTGAAGGCTTAGTTTCAGGCTATCTTGGTATGGAAACCCCAGATGATTATTTGAACTCAACGGCGATAGAATTTAATGTGCCTAATGTTAAGCCAATTTCTAAAGAAGATACCGAAACCCTGCACAAGAAAATTATAGATTACGGCAAAGAAGATCCTGAAATTTTCAAATATTACCGCAATTTTGAAGGTGAGAAATAATTATTGAACTGCTTTGCAATCAATATATATTGTTTCAAAAATGAATTCTTATGAAACAAGCTCTCGCAACTCAAGAAAATAAAAATAATATTGCCGTTTCTTATGCAAAAACCGTTTATGGTCAGAAGGAAATTGATGCAGTGGTTAAATGCCTTAATGAAGGCACGCAGATGGGTAAATACGCCAGAGAATTTGAGAAAAAAATCGCAAATCTTTTTGATAAAAAATATGGGCTTTTTGTAAATTCTGGTTCATCTGCTTTATATATTGGCGTTGAGGCAATGGCTAAAGTTTTTGGCTTCAAGAAGGGTGCGGAAGTAATAACCCCTGCCCTAACTTTTTCTACAACTATTGGATCAATTTATAAAGCAGGTTTAATCCCTGCTTATGTTGATGTAGGTGAGAGTGATTATTGCATTGATGTCAATAAAATTGAAGAAATGATAAACCCAAACACGGTTGCAATTTCTGCACCAAATTTAATGGGAAATGTATGTAATTGGGAAGAAATTTCACAAATTGCGAGAAAGCATAATCTTAAAATCATTGAGGATTCCGCAGATACGCTTGGCGGAACTTTGAATGGCAAGCCTTCAGGTGCTTGGAGTGATATGTCAATCACCAGCTTTTACGGCTCTCATATTATCAATTGTGCTGGTAATGGTGGAATGCTCTGCATTAATGACGATGAATTTTTGAAAGAAGCTAAATTGCTTCGTTCTTGGGGTAGAAGTTCCTCTATATTTGATGAAAAATCAGAATCAATTGAAAACCGCTTTAATGTCTACATTGATGAAATTCAATATGATGCAAAATTTTTATTTGAGAGAATTGGCTACAATCTTGAAGGCTCAGAAATTGGTGCTGCTTTTGGATTAGTTCAATTAGAAGATTTAGAAAAAAATATCATTACTAGAGAAAATAATTTCAATAAACAAAAACAATTCTTTGATAAATATTCTGAGTTTTTTACAACGCCAAATTATACAAAAGGGGTTAGAAGTGGTTGGCTTGCCTTCCCAATTATAGTTAAGGAATCCGCACCTTTTAGCAGAAGTGAATTACAGATTTTCCTAGAGAAAAGAAATATTCAAACTAGGGTTGTGTTCACTGGAAATATTACTCGTCAACCAGGTTATAAAAATCTTGAAATGAAAAAATCTAATTCAGGCTATAAAAATGCTGATAATGTTATGAGAGGGGGAGTTTTACTTGCTTGCCATCACGGCTTAAATGATGAGATGTTTGCCCATATGCACAGCTCAGTTGAAGAATTTTTGAAGCAGTATAATTAGATATGTCCTTGATAGAATCAAAAATAAAAGGCTTAGAAATCAACAAAATTAAGCGTGTTCATCACCCAAAGGGAGATATTCTTCACGCATTAAGAAAAAGTGAAGATAGCTTCAAAAATTTTGGTGAGGCTTATTTTTCAATGACCAAATTTAATGAAATAAAAGGCTGGAAAACTCATCTTGAAGCAAGGGTAAATTTAATTGTTCCATTCGGCAAAATGCGTTTTGCAATTTATGATGGTGATGAAAATGGAAAAGGAAATTTTGAGGAATATCTCTTGAGCCCAGATTCTGAAGATAGCTACCTTAGAATCACTATGCCACCAAAAATTTGGTTTGCACATCGTGGCGAAGCGAAAGCAGATAACCTGCTATTAGTTATTTCAAATATTGAGCATTACGACGCGGAAATTGGCAGAATGTCATTTGATAAAGTTCCTTATAATTGGCCTAAATTATGAGTAAGAAGTTTTTAGTTACAGGTGTAACAGGTTATGTTGGAAGTAAATTAGCAAAAAAGCTAATTTCAGAAAATTATGAAGTTATAGCAATCAAAAGGCCTTCTTCTAGTCTAAAAAACATATTAGAAATTCAAGATAAAATAACACTTTACGATTATGATGGCACAATAAATTCAATAGAAAAAATTTTTACTGAAAATAAAAATATTTCAGCCGTTTTTCATATTGCAAGCTGGTATTTGAGAGATCATAAACCTGAAAATATTAATGATTTGATAAGTAGCAATATTATCTTTTCAAATAATTTAATTGAAGCTGCAACCAATAATAATTGCCTAAAATTTGTTAATACAACTTCTTTTACCGAGTTTGGTCTAGATGGAAATTATAACCCCGATAGCTTGTATAGCTCTACAAAAAAAGCATTTAGAGAAATATTGGAATATTACACAAAATGTAGGAATATAAGTGCTATAACTTTGGTTTTATATGATAATTATGGCGTAGATGATAATCGTAAAAAGCTTTTTTGGCTGCTAGATGATGCATATAAAAATAATAGAAAAATTGATTTTACTGAAGGTCTTCAAAAACTAAGCCCAGTTTATATTGACGATGCTATAAATGGCTATTTGAAAGCCTTTGAGTTGCTTGATGATAAAGATTTTCAAAATAAAAATTTATTATATTTTTTAGCTTCTGAAGTTTTTTCTCTAAGAGAAATTGTTGAAAAATATATTAAAATTACTGGAAAAGAAGTTTCTATCAATTGGGGTGCAATAGATTATCGTAATAACCAAATAATGACACCTTACATAGGTGAAATTCTGCCAAATTGGAAACCAAAAATTCTTCTAGAAGAAGGCTTAAAGCTATTATAAAATCTCAATCTTCTCTAAAATAGAAATGCAAGGGCTTGAGGGGTTTAAGCCTTCATCACAAATTTTTGCGATATCAGAAATTAGCGGAATTTGGGCGAGTAATTTTACATTATTTTGATCGCAAAATTTCTGCACTGCACTATTACCGAAGATATAATTTTTATTGCCAAGCGAATCTTCAAAATAAGCCATATTTTCTATAATTCCAAGAATAGGAATTTCCAATTTACTAAACATTGAATGGGCTTTTTTCACATCTAAAATCGCAACTTCCTGCGGGGTTGAAACTAAAATCACACCATCTATTTTATAATTTTGTGCGATGGAAAGCTGAATATCACCTGTGCCGGGTGGTAAATCCATAATTAAAACATCAACCGCCTTGCCATCAGAAGCCCAATTTGCACCAAGCATTAATTGATGCAACGCTTTTGTTATCATTGGCCCACGCCAGATTGCAGGGGCATTTTCACCAAGCAGAAAGCCCATACTCATACATTTTATATTATTGGATAATATTGGAATCATCATATTATCAACAATTTGTGGCTCAGTTTTTATATTCATAATTTTGGCGATGCTAGGGCCGTGAATATCCGCATCAACTAGCGCAACACTCAAGCCTTTATTCGCAAGTGATAAAGCGAGATTACTTGCAATCGTAGATTTTCCAACACCGCCTTTACCCGAAGCTACAGCTATAATTTTCTTGATATTCGCAACATTTTTTGCCTTTGGCGGTTTTGGAATATTATATTGAATATCATCTTTCTTAGCTGGCTTTTCTTTCGGTGAAGTAAAAACAATATTCACTTGAGATTTAGGAAATTCCTTAGAAATAATATTATGCAAATAATTTTTTATTTTGAGAATATTATCGCTTTGCTCTTTTGAAGCAATCTCTTGAGGGGCAGAAATTATCATAGAAATTTTATCACCAACAATAATTATTGATTCGATATTTTCCTCAGAGATTGAAAGCCCTTCCGCACGAAGCGAATCAAAAATTGGATTAACAAAATTTATAATTTCTTCTCTAGTAATTTGTGGTTTTTTCTTGAAAAACATAGTGTGATTATACAACTTGAAACTGAGATAATATAGAATATATTGCGATTATAAAATTAAATTTTAATTAGGTTAAAAATGGCGTGGGGAGAAAATAATAAAGGCCCTTGGGGCAATATTCCAAACAACAGCAAAAAGCCCGTGAACCCTGCTTCACTATCAGGTGGAAATAACAATGAAAAGCCTCAAAATTCTAATGGCTCTTCTGGTAGTGGGGGTGGTAATGACTTTAATAAAATTTTTAACATCAAGCCAAATAATTCTGGCGAGATAATTATCAATCTTAGAACTTTAATTATTTTAATTATTCTTGCTTTAGTTGGCTGGGCAAGCACAGGAATTTACAAAGTTGATGCCACTGAAGTTGGTGTTGTGCTTAGATTTGGTAAGTTTGATAGATATGCCTCAGAAGGCTTAAGATATCACCTGCCAAACCCGATTGAGAAAGTTATAATTGTTAAAAGAACTATCATTAACACTATTGAAGTTGGCTTTAGAAAAACCAATCAAGGCAATACAAGGTTTTTTGGCTATAATGATGAAAATTCAGATAATGCCAATATTTCAAGCGAAAGCCTTATGATTACAGGCGATACTAACATTGCTGATGTAAGTTTTGCTGTGCAATGGCGAATTAAAGAGCCTAAAGATTTCCTTTTTGAAATTGATAATCCAGAGCAAACTATAAAATTAGTTGCAGAAAGTGCAATGCGTGAAGTTATTGGAAAATCTCTATTCGCAGAGGCAATGACAACTAAAAGAGCCCAAATAGAAAGTGAAGTTTCTAAAATAATTCAAGAAATTTTGGATAGTTATAATTCAGGAGTTGAAATTTATGCGGTGAATTTGAATGATGTGCAGAACCCTGCACCAGTAATGCCGGCCTTCCTTGATGTTGAAACTGCAAAACAAGATAGGGAAACCGCTATAAATAAAGCGAAATCTTATGAAAATGATATTGTGCCGAAAGCTCGTGGTGAGGCTAGAAAAATAATTCAAGATGCGGAAGCATATAAAGAGCAAGTTATCTCAATCGCAAAAGGTGAGGCCGCAAGGTTTGTTTCAGTTTATAATGAATATGCAAAGGCAAAAGATGTTACAAAAAGAAGAATGTATCTTGAAACTATGCAACAAATTTTAACCGGCACTGATAAGATGATTGTTGATAATTCTGCAGGTGTTCTGCCTTATCTGCCAGTTAATGAAATTAGAAAAAAGAAGTAATTTATGAAATTCACTAATCAAGCAAAAATTTTTGCTTTTATTTTATCTGCAATAATTTTTTTAATTTATGGCAGCGTTTATGTTGTTGAACAAAGCCAACAAGCCATTGTTTTGCAATTTGGAAAACCTATTGGTGAGATAAAATCTAAGCCGGGGCTTTATTTCAAAGCACCTTTCTTTCTGCAAGATGTTGTGAAATATGACAAAAGAATTTTGGAAGTTAATCTTGAGCCTAAAACCCTGCCAGATGTTAAGCAGAAGCAGGTTTCAGTTGATGCTTTTATCAAATATAAAATCACTGATGCACTAAAATTTTATCAGACAGTGCAGAATTATAATGGGCTTTATCAAAAAGTTGATTCCATAATGATGGCAAGCCTTAAAAATACTTTAGGTAGAATTCAATTCCAAGATTTACTCTCTGAAAAAAGAAAATCCGTAATGAATGAAATAAAAATAAATGTTTCTAGTAAAGCTGAAGAATTTGGAGTGAAAATAGTTGATTTAAGAATTAGAAGGGCTGATTTACCTCGTGAAAATTTGAATTCTATTTTCAACCGAATGATTGCAGAGCGTGAAAAAGAAGCAAAAGAATTTCGTGCAGAGGGTGAAGAACAAGCCAAAGAAATAATGTCTAGAGCTGAAAAAGAAAGAACAATTAGCCTTGCTGAAGCTAAAAGAAAATCTGAAATTTTGCGTGGTGAGGGTGATGGTGAGGCTAGTAAAATCTTCGCTGAAAGCTATGGCAAAGATGTTGATTTCTTCGCTTTTTACAGGGCTATGCAGGCTTATAAGGAATCCCTTAAAAGTGGCGATACTTCAGTTGTTCTTTCCCCTGATAGTGAATTTTTGCAATATTTTAGAAGCTTAGACCAAAATGGTTTTTGATTATGTCTTCTGATTTAATTGTAAAAAATAAAAAAGCCTATTTTGATTATGAAATCTTAGAAGAATTTGAAGCGGGAATTATTCTTCAAGGCTCAGAAGTTAAAAGCCTGCGTTTGGGGCAATGCAACATCACTGATGCTTACGCTGATATAATCACACCCGCAAATAATGAGGAAGAAGTCTGGCTAAAAAATCTTCACATTTCCGAATATAAAAATGCTGGAAAATATAATCATAAACCCACTCGTGAAAGAAAATTACTTCTTCACAAGCGAGAAATTAAAAAATTAATTGGTAAAATAAAACAAAAAGGCTTTTCATTAATTCCACTAGAGATATATTTTAATCCTAAAGGCTTAGTTAAAATAAAGGTTGGGCTTGGCAGGGGTAAATCCAAATATGATAAAAGAGAAACTATAAAAGAAAAGGATTGGCAGAGAGAAAAGCAAAGAAACTTTAAGAATAAGCAATTATAAATGACAAATCCTTATCAAATACTTGAAGTTGAAGAAACCTCTCCCATAAGCCTTATTAAAGCAAATTATAGAAACCTATCTGCAAAATATCACCCAGATAAAGTTGGCGATAACAATGAAAATTCAAATAAGAAATTTTTGGAAATCACTGAGGCTTTCAGGCAAATAAAATTGGAAATAAAATCTCTTTACACCTTTTTAGGTATTGACGCTGAAAATGGCGGTGATGATATTCGTGCAGCTTATTTTCGTAAAAAAGAGGAAATTTCAGTTGGCCTCAAAAAAGGCTTATCAAATGCTATTTCTGATGAACAAAAACTAAAAAAAGCCTATAATTTGATTGTTAGTGAGCTTATTGATGACAATAATAACTCACAAAATTGGTAGCCTATTGAAAATCTTTATTTTTTCACTATTTGTAATACATTATTTTTCTAATTAATAATATGGCTGATTATTATAAAATACTAGGCGTAGAAAAAAACGCATCTGCTGAGGAGCTTAAAAAAGCTTACCGCACGCTTGCGATGAAATATCACCCAGATAAAAACCCCAATGATAAAGAGGCTGAAAAGAAATTTAAGGAAATCAACGCTGCTTATGATGTTCTAAAAGATGATAAAAAACGCCAAACTTACGATCAATTCGGTGAGGCCGGCTTGAATGGTGGCTTTGGTGGCGGTAGAAATGGTGGCAATCCCTTTGATTTTAGTGGTGGATTTTCTGATATTTTTGAAGATTTATTTGGCAGTTTTGGCGGTGGTGGAGGTGGTGGCAGACAAAGAAAGGCCAGCAATAATAATCGCGGTTCTGACTTAAGATATAACCTAGAAATTTCACTTGAAGAAGCCTTCAAAGGTGAAAATAAACAAATTAAAATTTCAACTAAAGCAACTTGTGATTCCTGCAACGGCACAGGCAGCGAAGGCAAAAAAGAAAAGGAGACTTGCGGAACTTGCAATGGAACAGGTAGAATTCGCACCTCTCAAGGCTTCTTTATGGTGGAACGAACTTGTGGCACTTGTGGCGGCACTGGTTATATAATTAAAAATCCTTGCAAAAAATGTGGTGGTGAAGGAAGAATCACTAAAGAAAAAACCCTCTCTGTCAAAATCCCAGCAGGCGTTGAAGAAGGTATGAGAATAAGGCTCACAGGTGAAGGAGAAGCTGGCGTTCAGGGCGGTCAAGCTGGAGATTTATATATTTTCATTTCAATTAAAGATCATAATTTATTTTCTCGAGAAAATACTGATTTGCACATCGCCGTACCAATAAAAATCACGACTGCAATTTTAGGCGGTGAGATTATAGTGCCGTGTATAGATGGCTCAAAAGCGAAGCTGAAAATTCCGGCTGGCACACAGCAAGGTCAACAATTTAGGCTAAAAGCCAAGGGAATGCCGAAGGTAAATTCTGGCTTTGTGGGTGATTTATATGTTCATGCAAATATTCAAATCCCAACTAGCATCAACAAAAAACAAAAGGAGTTGTTAGAACAGCTAGATGCAACTTTATCTGAGGAAGACAAAGGCTTTTTTAGCAATGTGAAGGATTTCTTTACTGGCACAGATGGTTAAATTTTTAGAAAAAACTTAAAAATTTAGATAAATGAAAAATAAAACTCAAATCTTGATTTTGCTTTTTGTAGTTTTGATGCTAACTTCCTCCTGCGGAATGAAAAGGGCTTTAACCCTACCACCGCGTGAACAAGATTTAGCAAAATCAGAAAAATGAAAACATGTTAGATTATAAAAATTCAATTCTACACATTGAAAATCTTGCAATAAATGAAATTGCAAAAAAAGTTGGAACACCCTTCTATTGCTATAGCAAAAAGCAATTTGAAAACAATTATAAAGAGTTCAAACAAAACTTTTCTGATTACCCAACCACAATTTGCTTTGCAGTAAAATCTTGCCCAAATATCCATATTTTGAAATTACTTGCTAGTCTTGGGAGTGGTGCGGATACGGTTTCACAGGGTGAGATTATCCGAGCTCTGAAGGCAGGCATCAAGCCTGAAAAAATTGTTTTTTCTGGTGTTGGAAAAACTAAAGAAGAAATTAAATTTGCACTACAAAAAAACATTGGTCAGTTAAATGCTGAAAGCCTAGAGGAGCTTGAAATCATTGATAAAATTGCTGGTCTACTCAAGAAAAAAGCAAAAGTTTCACTTAGGGTAAACCCTGATGTTGATGGCAAAACTCACGAAAAAATTACCACCGGCAGAAAGCACGATAAATTCGGCATTCCACTTGAAGATGCTAAGAAATATTATGATTCAGCAGCTAAGTTAGATAACATAAAAATTGAAGGCATCGCCTGCCATATCGGTAGCCAAATTACTGATATTGAGCCATTCAAACAGGCTTTCCAAAAAGTTGCAGAATTTGCGAATACTCTCAAAAAAAGAGGGTTTGAGTTAAAAAGATTGGATCTCGGCGGTGGTGTTGGAATAAAATATAAAAATGAAGAAACAATTTCTATTAAAGATTACGCAAAAGCAATAATTTCTGCGGTTAAATCAACGGGGCTTAAACTATTTTTAGAACCAGGAAGAAGAATCTCTGGTGATGCTGGAATTTTAGTTACTGAAGTTCAATTCATTAAAAATACTGGGGAAAGGCAATTCGCAATTTTAGATGCTGGAATGAATGACCTAGCAAGACCAGCAATTTACGGCGCTTATCACGAGATTATTCAGGTTAGGGATAAAGATGGTGAAAAGAAAAATTATGATATTGTTGGGCCAGTTTGTGAATCTTCTGATATTTTCGGTAGGGATAGAAAATTATTTGATCTCAAAGCTGGTGAGCTTTTAGTTATTCTAAATGCTGGTGCATATGGTGCTTCAATGGCAAGCAATTACAACACTAGACCGTTAATTCCTGAGATTTTGGTTGATGATAAAAAATTCAAAATAATTCGTCGTCGCCAAAAAATCTCAGAAATTTTTGAGTATGAGTGATTTTTTGAAAGCTAAAGAACCTCTCTAATTGCCTTTACAAAATTGATGATTTTTTCCTCTGCAAGTTTTGGATTTTCAAGATTTTCTTCAATCATTTTTATAAGTGCTGAGCCAATTACAATGCCATCAGCGTTCTTGGCAACTTCTTTAGCTTGAGAGGCAGTTTTAATTCCAAAACCTGCACAAACTGGCAGATTTGTATATTTCTTAATCTTTGAAATTCCGCTTGCAACCGAATCTGCAATGGCTTCTTTCTGCCCTGTAACGCCTGAAACGCTGATGTGATATACAAATCCACTCGCAGTTTTCAAAATTTTTTCCGCACGGTTTTCATCAGTTGTTGGTGTTGTAAGCCTGATTAGAGGTAAATCCAAAGCTTTACTAAATTTAGTGAATTCATTTTCTTCTTCAAAAGGCAAATCAACGATTATAAACCCATCAACGCCTGAATATTTAGAGTTTTCAAGAAATTTCTGCACGCCATATTTCAGCACTGGATTATAAT
Source organism: Rickettsiales bacterium (assembly GCA_033762595.1). Lineage (NCBI taxonomy): Bacteria > Pseudomonadati > Pseudomonadota > Alphaproteobacteria > Rickettsiales > Rickettsiales bacterium. Next base: position 28,385 of record JANRLM010000028.1, on the reverse strand, counting down.
ATCCCATTAGAATAATTGGCGTGTGATTATTGGTTTTTCTAAAATTTGAAACGATTTCAAAAACTTTATTTATATCGCAATTATTTTTTAATGCTCTTTTGGTAGCATCTTGGATAATTTGCCCCTCTGCCATTGGGTCAGAAAATGGCATTCCAAGTTCTATTATATCACAACCAGCATCAACAATCTTAGGAAGAATTTCAGCGGTAAAATTCTCAGATGGGTCAGATGCCATAAGATAGCAAATAAATGCTTTCTTGCCTTGTTTTTTAAGTTCAGAAAATTTATTATCTATTCTCACTTTTAGAAAATTTCTTGATTTTGAGGGAAATATACACAATAAGTTCTCTTTGTCTAGAAGGGGAATTGGGAGTTAGGAGTTAGGAGTTAGTTTTAACTAATTCCCAATTCCCAACTACCAACACCTATTAAAATGCATAAATATAGAACTCACAATTGCAATCAACTTCGTAAAAATGATTCGGGTAACATCGTTCGTTTATCTGGCTGGGTGCATAGAAAAAGGGATCACGGAGGCGTTCTATTCATTGATTTAAGGGATCATTACGGCGTTACGCAATTGGTTTTCCCTCAAGGTGGAAAAATCAACCCTGAAAATGCGGATAAAATCCGCTTTGAATCAGTAATTACCATCACTGGCAAAGTGATTGAGCGTGCTAAAGAAGCAGTGAACCCAAAAATGCCAACCGGTGAAATTGAAGTTGTAGTTGAAGATTTAATTGGCGAAAGCTTGGTTGAAGATGAGCAGCTTCCAGTGCAGGTAAATACTGATAAGGAATTTCCTGAAAATACTCGCCTAAAATATCGCTTCCTAGATTTGCGTCGTGAGAAATTGCATAATAATATTGTGCTTCGCTCAAAAGTTATTTCTGAGATTAGAAGTTTTATGACAGGGCAGGGTTTTATGGAATTCCAAACGCCAATCCTAACGGCATCATCGCCTGAAGGTGCTAGGGATTTCTTAGTTCCAAGCCGTTTGAATCCTGGTAAATTTTACGCCCTTCCGCAAGCTCCACAGCAATTCAAACAACTTTTAATGATAAGCGGTTTTGATAGATATTTCCAAATCGCACCTTGTTTTCGTGATGAAGATGCTCGTGCAGATCGCTCTCCGGGGGAGTTTTATCAGCTAGATATGGAAATGAGTTTCGTTACACAGGAAGATGTTTTTGCAGCCGTTGAGCCATTAATGGTGCAGTTATTCACTAAATTCGGTGGCAATAAAAAGATGACTGCAAGTCCATTCCCGCATATTAAATTTGATGATGCGATGCTGAAATATGGCTCTGATAAGCCAGATTTACGCAATCCGCTTATAATTTCTGATGCGACAGAAGTTTTCCGCAATTCTAATTTCGGTATTTTCGCAAAACAAATTGAAACTGGTGCGATAGTGCGTGCGATACCTGCGCCACAAACTGCAAAACTTGGGCGTGGTTTTTTTGATAGGAAAAATGAGCTCGCAAAAGAACTCGGTTACGCAGGTTTAGGTTATATAATTTTTGATGATGCAACCGGTGAAGGAAAAGGGCCTATAGCTAAAAATCTTACCACAGAACAAATTGAAGCACTCAAAACACAAAATAATATCAACGCGGGCGACGGTCTGTTTTTTGCGTGTGGCGTGAAAGATAAAGCCGCAAAGCAGGCTGGTGAATTCCGCAAAATTATAGGTGAAGAATTAAATCTGCTTGAAAAAGATGTTTTCAAATTCTGCTGGATTACGGATTTCCCTTATTATGAATGGGATGAGGAAGAAAACAAAATCATCTTCTCACATAATCCTTTCTCTATGCCTCAAGGTGGAATTGAAGCCTTGCAGAATGCGAAAACTAAGGAGGATTTACTTGCAATCAAAGCCTTCCAGTATGATATTGTATGTAATGGTATTGAGCTTTCAAGCGGTGCGATTCGAAATCACAAGCCAGAATTAATGTATAAAGCATTTGAAATTGCTGGTTACGGCAAGGAAATTGTTGATGAAAAATTCGGCGGAATGATCCGTGCTTTCAAATATGGTGCACCACCTCACGGCGGTATTGCCCCAGGTGTTGATAGAATGGTTATGTTGCTTGCTGATGAGCCGAATATCAGGGAAATCATCGCCTTCCCACTTAATCAAAATGCAGAAGATTTATTGATGAACGCCCCTTGCTTTGTTGAGGAAAAACAACTTCGTGAATTAAATATCCAACTCTCCCCAAAAGCAAAAGATGCAGTTGAAAAGTCAAAAAACTAAATAGTTCAATTAACTAACTTAGTCATATCCGTTTTTGTAGGAATGAAGCTCTTCAGCCTAATATCTATAAGTATCTGGCTTGAAAGGCCCAGCAATATCAACACCTATGTATTCTGCTTGTGAGGCGGTTAAAGTTGTAAGTTTCACCCCGATTTTATCTAAGTGAAGTTTTGCTACCATTTCATCAAGATGTTTTGGAAGAACATAAACTTTATTCTCATATTTTTTATGATGCTGCCAAAGTTCAATTTGGGCAACCACTTGGTTTGTGAAGCTACAACTCATTACAAAAGCAGGGTGGCCAGTGGCACAGCCAAGATTTACCAATCTTCCTTCTGCAAGTAAAATAATTCTATTGCCACTAGGGAAAGTTATTTCATCAACTTGAGGCTTGATATTACGCCATTTTAAGTTTTTGGTGCTAGCAACATCAATTTCATTATCAAAATGCCCTATATTGCAAACAATGGCTCTATCCTTCATTTTTTCCATATGTTTGTAAGTAATAATATCCTTATTGCCTGTCGCGGTAACGAAAATATCTCCTATAGACGCCGCTTCTTCCATAGTTACCACTCTAAAACCCTCCATTGAGGCTTGTAATGCACAGATTGGATCAATCTCAGTAACTAAAACCGTTGCACCTTGGCTTCTTAATGCAAAAGCTGAGCCTTTACCAACATCACCATAACCAGCAACCACACCGATTTTGCCAGCAATCATCACATCAGTTGCACGCTTAATGCCATCAAGCAAGCTTTCACGACAACCATAAAGATTATCAAATTTAGATTTTGTAACTGAATCATTCACATTGATAGCTGGAAATTGAAGCCTGCCTTCCATCTCAAGCTCTCTTAATCTTTTAACGCCTGTTGTGGTTTCTTCCGAAACCCCACGAATATTTTTCGCAATTTCAGGGAATTTTTTAATCACCATATCAGTTGCATCGCTGCCATCATCAAGAATCATATTAGGCTGCCAGCCATCGGCAATTATGGTTTGCTCAATACACCAGTTGAATTCTTCTTCAGTTTCTCCCTTCCAAGCAAAAACTGGAATACCTGCTTTAGCAATTGCAGCTGCTGCGTAATCATTGGTTGAGAAAATATTGCAAGAACTCCAACGAACATTAGCACCAAGCTCTGTAAGGGTTTCAATTAAAACTGCTGTTTCTACAGTCATGTGAAGACAACCGATAATATTTGCACCACTTAAAGGTTTTTTATTTTTATATTCTTTACGAAGTGCCATTAAGCCGGGCATTTCAGTTTCTGCCAAATCAATCAGCCTTCTGCCTTCATCAGCAAGAGTTATATCTTTAACTTTATAATCATTTTTCTCGGCTATTTTCACAATTTTATTTTGCATTGAATTTAGTTTTTTATTTGTTTTAATTGTTTATAAATACTAAAGCAAAATAGTAAACTTAATAATAATTACCAAAATTTTAAGATGTCAATCAACACAGAAAATATATCAGAAAGGCGTTTGGTAAACCGCCTTAAAAGTTATTGGGATAACCTTAGAGAAAACGCAGAAACCCCTTTATTTCAAAAGTTTAATCAAAATTCTATTATAGATATGTGGGATAATTGTATGCATTTTCAAGCCAATGCAACCTCACAAAGAAAAAAGATTTATCAATGCAAACATATAGGTAAGAACCTAACAATAGCCTTTGGCAAAGAGCTTAAGGATAGATACGTTTCTTCCTATGACAAAAGAATTTTACCAGGCTCTAATTTAGCTGAGGCTATGGATAATGCCTGTGATAATAGGGTTTTTGTGCTTTCATCTGGGCAGTTTGTTAATAAAGGTAATATAGTTATAAAATATCGTGATTGCATTATGCCTTTTTGCAATATTGATGATACAATCACTGATTTGGTTATAGGTATTTCTTGGAAATCCTTTTAGGAAAAATATTTATGAAAATAGAAACTAAATTAGTTCAAAAGGGCAGAAATTCCTTGAAGCATTTTGGAACAATAAATCCACCGATTTTATTTTCCTCAACCTTGCTTTTTCCAACTATGGAAGCCTACGAAAAAGCTGAAAGGGGCGAGGGTTTTTATGAGGATTTATTTGATGCAAAAACCACTGATCCAGCTTATGGCATTGCAGGAAATCAAACAAATTTTGCCCTGCAAGAAGTTATAAAAGAGCTTGAAAATGGTTACGCAACTTTGCTAACTTCATCTGGGCTTTCTTCTATAACCCTCTGTTTAACTAGCTTTTTGAAGAATGGTGACCATTTACTTTTAACTGATTCAGCTTACGGACCAAATAGAAGATTTTGTAATAAAGTTTTAAGCGGTTTCGGGGTTGAAACTAGTTTTTATATCCCAAATAATGTTGAAGATTTGCTTTCAAAAGTAAAGCCAAATACTAAGGTTATTTTCATTGAAGCCCCCGGTTCTTATACCTTTGAAATCATTGATTTTGAGCCGATTATAAAATTCGCTAAAGAAAATAATATCATCACTATTATTGATAATTCTTGGGCAACACCTTTTTATTTTAAGCCACTTGAAATTGGCTTTGATGTCTCAATTCACGCTATAACTAAATACATCAATGGACATTCAGATGTTTTAATGGGTGCAATTACCGCTGGCTCCGAGCAAGTTTTTAGCAAGATTGCGACTAACTACAAAAATTTTGGTGCATCAGTTAGCCCAAGAGATTGCTATGAAGCTCTAAGGGGTATTAGAAGCCTCTCTGCAAGGCTTTTATATCAGCAAAACAGCCTTGAGAAAATTTTGGATTTTCTTTCAAAACAAAAATGCATTTCTGAAATTTTAGCACCTTCTTATCCAAAATTTTCTGAACATAAAAACTGGAAGAAATATTTTAGCGGTGCAACGCCATTATTTTCAATCGTGCTTGATAAAAATTATAGCACTTCTCAAATTGCTAATATGATAGATAATTATGAAATATTCGGCATCGGTGCTTCTTGGGGTGGCTTTGAAAGCCTTGTTAGAAGGGTTATTTTTGATGGTATTAGAACTCAAACCAAAGATAAATATCAAAATTCAGTTATAAGATATTATATCGGCCTTGAAAACCCAGACGATATTATTGCTGACCTTGCGGAAGGTTTTGATAGGCTTAGATAGAAAAAAACTTAGTCATACCTGCCCCGTGTCAAGCACGGGATAAACTCCGGCAGGTATCCAGCCAGAGCAAAAATGGAATATTTTGTCTATATTTTATCTTCAAAACCAAACGGCACGTTATATACAGGTGTTACTAATAATTTATCTAGAAGAATTTGGGAGCATAAAGAAGGTTTGGCAGATAGTTTTACAAAAAAATATGGCGTTAAAAATTTAGTATATTATGAAATTTATGATAATCCTTTAGAGGCAATAGTTAGAGAGAAACAAATTAAAAACTGGAAAAGAATTTACAAAATTAAAGAAATTGTAAAATTTAACCCAGAATGGAAAGATTTATACTATGATTTATAAATTTTTCCTCCGCTGGATACCTGCCGGAGTTTATCCCGTGCTTGACACGGGGCAGGTATGACTAGAACTAAAAAGTTATTATAATTATTAAAAAGTTATAAAAAATGTTAAAAGAGGCGAAATTTAAGGTAAAAAATATTAAGGAAAAATCTCAATCTGGTTATAAAATCTTCAAAACTGAAAAAGATTTCGAACTAGTTGAAGCAGAAACAGCTCTTGAAGCCCTTGAAAAATCAGGCATCTCAACCCCTGTCAAAATTGAAAGAATCGGAATTATCAAAAAATCAGTTTTCACTGATGAAGAATTAATTGATGCAAATAATTGATATAACTATTTATAAACTAAAATGGCATTTTGAAGCCGGGTGGAAGTTGTAAGCCGCCAGTTAAATCAGCCATTCTTTTTGAGGCCTCATCTTCTTTTTTAGAATTTGCATCATTAATTGCAGCAATTATTAAATCTTCAAGAATATCTTTCTCACTAGGGTTTATAAGCTCTGGTGCAATTTCAATAGATTTTGCGTGGCCTTTGCCGTTAATAGTAATTTTCACCATACCGCCACCTGAAGCACCGCTTACTTCCATCTCTTCCACTTGCGATTGAGCTTCCATAAGCTTTTTCTGCATATTCTGTGCTTGCTTCATTAATTGATTTATATTCATAATTTTATTTTTTTGTTATGCTCTTGCTGTGTGACATAGGAGTTAAGCCACTACTGAAATTATTTCTGCACCTTCAAATTCTTTGAGAATATTTTGAATTGCATCGCTATTTATAGCCTGTTTTTTTCTATTCTCAATCTCTAAAATTTTCTGCTGATTTATTGAAATCGCATCGCTTTTTGCCTCTATTTCATCTATGTAAATAACCTGCCAATTTTGATTAGTAACCTGCCTTAATTTCTCTAAAAATTCTTTTTGCGTAATGATAGAAAAATCAACTGGTTTAGTAACTTCAATTTTGAAATCACTTGCTGAAAAGCTAGATATTTTAAGGTTCTCCGCCCAAGAGGCCGTAAGGTTTTCACCTGCATTTTGCAATGCTTTTACAACCTCAGAGAAATTATTAATATTGGTAAAATCCTTAATTACCAGAGTTTCTGAGGTTTCTAGCTGTTCAGAAGGCTTTTTTTTTGAGCGAATAAATTTTCTTCTTCTTGTTCTTGAACTGCTTCAGTTGGCGTAATAATTTCTTCTTTAGTCGCAAAATTTATGCTTGCTTTACCTGAGATAATTTCTTCTGGAGTTGGCAATTTTGCTGTATAACAACACCTAACTACAGACATTTCCAACGCCATTAAAGGGCTAGGGCAATAATTAGATTCTTCAATTGCCTTATTAATAACCTGCCACATTCTGCCTAATTTCGGCAGGGAGTTTTTTTGTAAAATTTGTTTTGCTTTTGTAATTTCTACTTCACTAATTAATTTAGGGTTTAGCAGGGCAGGGCTTGCTTTATACATCATTAATTTATGCGTAACCTCTAGCATATCTTTGATGATAACATTCGCATCAGCACCTTCATCATAAATTTTTTGTGATAATTCAAGAGAGGCTTCAAAATTGCCTTCTAACAAATTTTCAACTAAAGAAAAGATATTATCTTTATCAGAAAGCCCAAGCATTTGCCTAACTTTTTTAGCTGTAACTTCCTCACCATTATTGGTTACAATTGCTTGATCAAGCAAGGAAAGACCATCACGCACAGAGCCTTCAGAGGCATCAGCAATAACTCTAATTGCATCAATATCAACTTTGGCATTTTCAGCTTCAACCACTCTAGAGAAGTGATTTATCAGTGTTTCGCCCTTAACTCTCGGCAAATCAAAACGCATACAACGAGAGAGAATTGTAACTGGAATTTTCCTTACCTCAGTAGTTGCGAAGATAAATTTTACATGCGAAGGCGGTTCTTCAAGCGTTTTGAGAAGTGCGTTGAAAGCACTTTTTGAAAGCATGTGAACTTCATCGATGATGTAAATTTTATATCTACCCATTACTGGTGCGTAGGAAACTTGATCAATAATTTCACGAATATCATCAACTCCAGTTCGGCTGGCGGCATCAACTTCAATAACATCGATGTGATTATCATTTGAGATAGATTGACAATTTGCACAAACCCCACAAGGCTCAGTGGTTGGAAGTTCATTTTTATCATCAACACCTGTGCAAAGTAGAGATCTTGCGATAATTCGGGCGGTTGAAGTTTTACCTACGCCACGAATACCAGTTAGAACAAAAGCATGCGGCAATCTATTCTGAGAAATTGCATTGGAAATTGTTTGCACAAGGGCATCTTGCCCGATAAGCTCGGAGAGTTTTTTAGGGCGATATTTCCTCGCTAAAACTTGATATTTTGACATAAAAAGCTAATCTTGCAAAATCAGTTTCAACTTTATAGTTTATAGTAAAACTTATTGCACTATCTATTTTAAGAAAAATATCATCATTATGGAAAAGGACTATGAAAATTGGTGCAAACTAAAAAGTAAAATTGATTTACATAAAAAAAGGCCAATTTTCTTTGAGAGAGAAATTTGGTGGTGTAATTTGGGCGTTAATATTGGCTTTGAGCAAGATGGTAAGGGCAAAGAATCCGCAAGGCCTATTCTTGTATGCAAAAAGAGAAATGCAAAACTTCTTCTTGTGGTTCCACTAAGTAGTAAAATAAAAGAGGATAATCCCTATTACCATAAATTTACATTAAATGGAGTTGAGCAATCTGCTATAATTCATCAAATCAAAACCATTGATTCTAAAAGGCTTCTCAAAAAAATAGCAAGGTTGTCAGAAAAACAATTTTATGAAATTATTGGAAAAATTAAGGAAAGTCTGTAGCTTTTATTCGGCTCCCTCTCGGGAGCCGCATCGACTTACGTCTAGTTGTATAGATACTATAACACATTAATAACTAATAGTAAATGAAAGAATTTGAATTAATATCTAAATATTTCAAGCCCTTGGCGAAGGGTTTTAGCGGTGCTTTATCTTTGGAAGATGATATTGCAATTATCCCTAAGGATAAAAACTTTGATTATATCATCACCAGCGATGGAATGGCGGAAGGGGTTCATTTTCCTGAAAACTCAATGGCGGAAATTATTGCTTCTCGCCTGCTTGTTAGCAATCTTTCAGATATTGCTTCAAGTGGCGGAATACCAAAATATTATAGCATAACTGGTTCTATCAAAAAAGGGCTTGATGAGAAATGGTTTAAGGGTTTTTCCTCAAAGCTCGCAGAACTCAACAAAGAGTATAATATCCACTTGCTTGGTGGGGATACGATAAAAACTAATGAGCAGTTATTTTTCTCGATCACAATGATTGGTGAGGTTGAGGCTGGCAAAGCATTGCTTCGCTCAACCGCACTTGAGGGTGATGATATCTATGTTTCTGGCAATATTGGTGATGCTTATATTGGGCTTCAAATATTAAAGGGAGAGATTGAAAAATTTTCATATCAGGATAAAAATTATTTTATAAATCGTTATTTATATCCTACTGCCCGAATTGAGCTCGCGAGGAATTTAATTGGCATCGCAACTGCCTGCACTGATATTTCAGATGGCTTAATTAGAGATTTGGAAAATATTTGTATTGCCTCAAAAGTTAATGCAGAAATTAATAAAGAAGATATTCCAGTTGCGATAAAAGATGAATTATTCTTTGAACAAATTTCCGGCGGTGATGATTATGAGCTGATATTTACTGCAAGGCAAAAAGATAGGAATAAAATTAAAAATTTAGCCAAAAAACTTAATATTAAAATTTCAAAAATTGGGAAAATTACCAAAGAAAAATTAGGCAAAGAATCTGATAAAGTTAAAATATCTCACAAAGGAAAACCTATAAAATACACCCAAAAAGGCTTTGAACATGAGGTTTGAATAGGGGCTTTGGATTATTTTGCCCAACTCCTAACTCCCAACAACCATTTCCTAAATTTCAATGACTAACCACCTCCTCCGCCTGTAGGCGTTCTATTCCCTTTACCGGCACTCTGCATCATGGTCTTAAAGCCCTGCCCTATTCCGCCAGTGATTGCACTCTTAATTTGTGGAACGCCCTGTAATTGCGTGTTAGAAAGTGCCATACCACCTGCCGCCAGTGAATCAGCAACGCCAACTACCCAACTTGTCATTGAGAACATCATGTAGCAGATAATCACACTTGCGAGTAACATCCAAATATCTAAATCAATTGCTGATTTTAGCCAATCGTCAGTTTTACAATCAACTACATCAGCTGAAACCTGCGTGCAGATTCGCCACCAATTCATTTTACCAAAAGGGGTATCTTCAAGCACTTCATATTTTACACATGCATTAGCTGGAATTGTTAATGCATTTCCAGATGGGCCACCACCCTGCACGAGCCTAACTGGGTCTCTTAAATCTTCAATGTAAATACTATTCATAAAACTTGCGATTACAGACATAAACAAGCCAACAAATATGAATAAAAATACTGGCTGTAATGCAAAGCTGATAAGCATTTTCATCCAACCATTAAATAGGGATTTAGTTTGGTTAAATAGCAAGAAAGTTAGGAATATAGGCCCTAATGCATAAAGAACATACCTGCCGATAAAAGCTAAAAGATAAATTTTTATAATCTCTAAAACTGCAAGTAAATACATAACAATTAGAGCAAGTAATGCCAAACCCCAAAATGCACCCGTAATACCAGTAAATGCAAGAGCAAGAACAACTTTGAACATTCTAAAATCCCATAATATACTAAGCATTTTATCCATCTCACCGATAATGGTTATTCTTGTAACACTTATGCCGAGATCCCCCTCTTTAAAGCCATCAAAGCCAGTAAATGTCTTTGAAGCAAGCGATACCGTATCGCTAATAAAAGCCTCTATCGTTTCAACCACATAAAACAAAAAGAAATCCCAATTGACTGCAAAATTATAAACAAAAACTATTTTTAGAATAAATATAAAGCCCGAATATGGCGATAATTGAGCAAGCCCGAGCATTATTGAGCCTGCATAAAACATAATTGTAAGCGTGATACATATTGCTATTATTGCGCGGTATTCATCATCTTCAGAAATAGCGGTGAACATCTCTCTTGAAGCATCAGTTACGATATCATCTATATTATCTATGAGCCAACTTATTATACCAACTCTAGTGCCGTTCACATCAATGCCAATTGGCTTATAACTAGCATTTTGGCTAAGTTTGAAAAATTCATCAAAAGGTGTGCATTTTTTAAGATCTTCATCAGATAACTCCCCCTCACTTGCCGCACAAGAACTTAGAATTACCGCGAATAAACACAGAAAAATAATCTTCGTTATGCTAAAAAGATTTTTACTCATTATTTTTTGATAAATATTTTTCATTTTCTATGCCCTCTTCATTTCCTAACTGCACTCTGAATAACATCTTTACCAGTTGTTAAGATTTTCTGCGTTGCAAGTATTGGTTTTTCATTGATGCCACCTTGACCACCACCAATCGCAACACCAGAAACTGGTGCAACTATTGCTTCACTGGTTATTTTATTCATCATATCTGGTATTTGCTTCATAAAACCAAGCATTACAATCATTAAGAAAATTACGGCAAGCTGATTGCCTGAAAGCTCAGAAATATCATTATGATTAAGCCCTGTGCCTTCACCGAGTTTTAGTTTAGGTGCATAGAATTTACAGCCTTCACTTTTTGAAGAAACATCACCGCCTAAACCCTCTGCTTGCCTTTGTGATTCCCCAGCATCACCTGTATTACTATTTGCATCTTCAGCTTTTTCATCAGCGGATTTTCTGTAATTTCCGCAATCAAATAATTTTATTTCACCATTTTCACCTCTTTCAAATTGTATTCTTGCTTTTTCATAAGGCCCTGAAATTCTTGTTGTTAATTTATCTAAAACAAGGAGGGTAAGGCCTAAGAACGATACAAATATTAAAGGTTGCACGGCATAACCAATAAAACTTGTGAACCAAACAAAGGAAATTTTTTTGAATTGATCAAATAATAAAGCAACTGCTGCAAGTGGTGAAATTGCTATAAGAAAATTAAGTGCAATCGTGATGGTTGCATAAAACAAAATCGCTTGTGCCATTGCAAATAAAAGCGTTGTTACAAACCCAAGTGCTATAGTTGTGATGGTTGCCCCCACCCCACCAGTAAAAAATAATCCTGCTACTAATGCAAAAAGCCCAATGAATAATTCCTCTCGCCGTTGTTTATTAAACTCCTCTTTGGTGGTTGAGGCGTTACCTCTTTGGAATTTTTGATCAGCATTTTCAACCCCAAAAAGTTTTAGGATATATTTATCAAAAGTATCAAATATATCCACTTTAACTGATTCTTCATCATTAACTTCTACTGGGTTTTCTAACATAGAATTTAATATCACCACTGAAAAATATTTGGGGGAAGTTACCATTGTATCTCGAACCCCTTTCAAGTAATCCGCTGATTGCGGGCTAGTAATGCTTAAAACTAATGCGACTTTGAATATAAAAACTAATGAGACAGACCTTGTTGAAACCTGACCAAACATAGCTTTTATTGAGAAAAATAAAATCGCCATCATTGTTAGATAAAAAACAAAAGTAGCAAAGCCTGCAATATATTTATCGATTATGCTATCTGCGGAATTATTGATTAAAACCTCAATGCACCTAACAACATTACCAGTGATTCTGTTTGGCTTTTTGATTGCTGGGCTTTGGCAAACATCAGTAAAATTAAGTCTTCTTTCTTCATTCGGATTTGGTGGCGGTGGTCCCGCATAAGAATTATTCGGCAAGTAAATTATTGCGAATAAAAATAAGATAAATATTTTCAAAATATTTTTCATTGTTTGAAAGAAGCTGTAATTCTTTTAACGCTCATATTATATAAATTGACCATTTTCTCTGCTGGTGAAAGCCCAGCGCCTGAAAGCCTTGCGGCAAAATTCTGCACATTACTCATAAAGCTATAAGTTACTGAAAGGGTCAAAAATAGAACAATAATTAATTGCATATAAGCGGTTTTATCAAGGTAATCCTGCCTTTCCCAACCAGCAATCTTGCCTTCAATAAAATTTTTCATAGCGGGTGATTCATTTACAAATTTATACCATTGTTCAGGATCATTTAGTTTGGTTGTAAGCTCGGTAAATCTAGCTATTTCTTGAATGCTGAGGAAGGATTGGGATTCTTGAAGAAGCTCTATTAAACCTTTTGCACTATACATTTCTCTAATTTTCTCATCTGCGTTTTGGAAATCAAGATGTGGCATTCTAACTTTATCAGATTGCATTGAAGACATTCTTGAAAACACGCCAGACATACTCTCCCAAATTCCTGAATTTCTTGCTCTTCCTTCTGCAATTAGCCTTGGTGCATCTTTAGTGAATTGAGATTCATCTCTCAACATATCGGTTTCAACATTTTTATCTCTATCTCTAATTTCAACACGGGTTCTGATGGTTTCCTCAATAACTTTTCGCCAATTATCTGCGTTTAGTTGTTCCTCAGAGCTTAAATTCTTTGTAACTGTCATGGCGTCTTTATAATCTTTTTTAGCGTTAATATATTTATCGCCAAAATGATAAGTCATAATGCTAACTTGCTCACCATTAACGGTGGTTTCGTAGTTAAGAACATATTGCAAGGTTAGAATCATAAAACTTAAATAGGCAAACATTAGCCCAGGGGTTAGCATCGCTGAGAAGAACATTTGAAGCCAAGATGTGAATATCTGATTGGTCGTTTTGAATAAAAAAAGCGGTATAACTATAGGTGCAAAAAGTCCAAGAACTAGAATTGTAAATAATGAGGTTACATATATTAAAACCGCCTGCCCAAAAGCCATTATTAGAATAATTACAATAAATAAGCCTGTAACCATTAAAATTATCCCAAAATCTTCACTAAATAGCATTAGAACAATCATCACGATAAATGAAAACGACACACCAACTTCAAATTTATCAGTTACTTTTCCAGTATCTTGCATAAAGGAAAACGGGTCAGATGCCATATCGGCAAAGGGGTTTTTATCGCCAGCAAATAAGCTGTAATCATAACAACCAATTTTTGGCCGTGCTGTTAGGTTTAGTTTTTGCTCATCGGAGGATAAATCAGGGTCAGTTAAATCCACGCCCATTGTTGGATCAAATTTTTTATCACAAGACACATGCTTTTCTGTGTATTTTACAAGTGGGTGAACGCCTAGAATATAGCCAATTACGCAATCAATCCTTTGCCAAATATTATATTTTTGTCCTGCTTGACTTTGATAACACAAAAAATCACTGCTTCTAATGCCCCTTTCTGTTTCATTAGCGCGCCTTGTTGACATTGCAGTTGTGGTTACATTTACAAATTCCTCTTGCCCTTTAATAAAGAAATTCATAAATTTTGTTATACTTGTTGTGCTGTTTAGCGTAATTACACCAACTGCGGTTAGTGCAACTATCGCAACTTCTTTCTTAAGCTCTTTAACGCCTTGCAAACTGAGTTTCATTGCGAAAGACATTATGTAAATCACTACTAAAGAATTACCAGTTGCGACAAAAAAACTATGCATTCTGTTTAGTGCATTTGTAACAAGGCCGTAAGTGGTTTGGTTTGTAATGCATTGAACAATTTTGTTTACAAAACCGGGGTAAAAATTACAGCCGATAGCCTCACCTTTTACCCTTCCGTCATTTCCAAATGGCAAAGAATTTGCAATCTCAACATTTGAAAAATTCGCAAATATTATAAAGAATAAAATGATAGTTATTTTTAATCCCTTTAGCATTTATTTTTGTTTGTTTTTCCTTCGTTATTTTATCCCTAGAACCTAATTCCCAAACCCTAACACCCTATGATTTAACAACTTCCTTCTTAAAAATTGGTAGCCATTTATCTGGATCATCACCAACTTCTGCTCTTATTTTATCTAATATACGGATTGTATCTGCCCTTGCGGAAAGAACTTCAATCAGTTCATTCATTCCAGATAAATCTATTCTTGCGACAACTGAATCCTCACCTTGTTTTACTAGGAAATATCTTGAGCCGGGGTCCGTATATTTAATAATTGCAAATTCACGATTTGAGAGCTTAAATACATCTTGATAGATTGAAGTTCCCTTCATATTCGCTAAGAAAATCTGCGTTGAGGTTTGCTGAACAAGTGTTTCACTAATTTGTGATTTTGAGATATCTTCCGGTGATTGCGTTGCGAAAATTACCATACCATTTAATTTTCTTAGAACTTTCAGCCAGTTTTTAATTCTTGGTGCGAAAACTTTATTATCAAGTAAAGCCCAAGCCTCATCTAAAATAATCATTGTTGGTGAGCCAGTGAGCGTCATATTAATTCGGTGGAAAATATACATAAGCACTGGCCCCAATGTTTCTGGAGATTCAAGCACTGGCGCCATTTCAAACCCATGAGTTTTTTTACCGCTGAATGAAAGTGAATCTTCATCATTATCAAACACCCCTGCCCTAGCCTCTCCGCTATGCCAAATGCGAACCCTGCTTGCGATTGACCCCGGTTTTTCTAGCCCCAAAAACGGAACGATATTTCTAAGCACCCTATCTTTTTTAGGGAGTTTATAATTGCCGTTTATGGCTTCAACAATTCTTTCCCTTTCTTCAGGCGAAATATCATATTTACCTGATTCTGAGCATAAAGCAGAAAGCCAATCTATTAAAAACTCTTTATTTTCTGAAGTTTCTTCAAGTTGTAGAGGGTTAAAACCCATTTTGCCTGATGGGTCTAAGATCGTAAAACTGCCACCAATTGCTCGTACTAAAATTTCAGCACCTCTATCTTTGTCAAAGAAGAACATATCGGGCTTAAATTTCTGTGCTTGAGCCGCAAGAAAACCTAATAAAACCGTTTTACCAGCACCTGTTGGGCCAATTATCATAGTGTGACCAACATCTCTAACATGGAAGTTAAAATAAAATGGTGTGCCAGAAGTTGTATCTAATTGCGTAACAGCTGGCCCCCAATGATTGTTCTTCGGCTTGCCATATGGGTAATTATGCAGTGGGCACATTCCCACTAAGTTGAATGTGTTTATAACCGAAGGCCTCGCAATAAAATCATAATTACAAGGAAGTTGTGCCCAAAATGAGCCTTGTAGGGTAAAGGTTTCTCTAATCGGTGAAACATTCACATTTACAAGCTCAGAATAAACCTCTGAAACCTGCATATCCAAATCTTCCAAATTATTTGTATATACAAACACACTCATATGATGTCTGCCGAATGCAATCTCACCAGATTGTGCCATATCCATCGCGATGGTAAGATGTTCCATCTGCGAAATTGCTTTATCGCCCGCACTTCTCATTCGGTTTTGGTGAAGCTGCATTGAAGTTATTGCAGATGAGCGATTACTGAAATAAAAAGCGTGCGTTATTACCATTTCATAAGGTAAATGCAGAAGGGAATCAAACATACCTGCGTGTGTATATGGTGGGTATTCCTTAATAGAAACTGCACCACCGAATTTGCTTCTGCCCTTTTCATCACGAATTTCTATGGCTCTTTTACCAAAATAAACACGATTTTTTGAAAGGTATCTATCTGCATTAACCGCTGGAACTAACATATTTGAAGGAGTTCCTGCATTTAGTACTAATCCTAAAAATTCAAATACTTCTGAGAAATATCCCCTTTCTTCCCTTCTAATTCCTAGTAATTTTGCTTTATAGCTTTTTAGTGAGCCAACTAACCTGCTGGCTATTTCTTTTAATGATTTTGCGGCTTCTCTTAAAACTAAATCCGCTTGAGATTTATCTGCGGCTTGATTGAGTTTATTTATCAAACCCACGGACATTGAAACCGTTCCCTCTTTATCCTCTTTATGAACGATTGTTATATATAAATCATTCTTGAAGCTAACTTTTGTTTTGTGTTTCTCTTTCCATTTTTCATTTAATTCTTTGCAGAAATTATTATTAAAATCGCCTTCTAATTCGGTATAATCTCTCTTTCTAACGGTGTGAATGTAAATTGCGTAATTACCACCTGAAATAGATTTGAAAAGAGTGTTTAGAATTGTTTTTTTGATGTCTAAATCTTCATCATCAGCGGTTTCAAATGAAAACCCTTCAACTTTAATAGTCAAAAGCATTTCATTTTTCTTTGTGATAACAATATTTTCGTCCCAGTGACCTTTATAGGGAATAAATTTAGTTTGGCTAATTTCAGTAGCACATATCGCAGATTTTAAGGCTTTTCTTCTTGTAAATTTTAACATCTTAAAAATCTTTTTTAATATAAATCATAAGAGCAAGTATTGCCGTGATAAAAGCGGTTCAAACAAGTTGGCACGGTTAACGCCCAAATTTTTGCTATTTCCATCCATCTTGGTTCAAATGCACAAAGATAATATCCTATTCCGTGAAAAATCATTAAGCCCGGAATTAACAATCCAAAATCTTTTGTGTTCACAAAAACCATTGTCCAAGCCATAATGTTCACGCCAAACCAAGCGTAAGTTACACCGAATATCATAGCTGGTCGTGTTAATGCCAAGAATAACGGATCTCTCTGAACTTTTCCTGCATCTCCTTTTGCCATAAATTTTTCTAGTTTTTTCTAATTTTTGTATGGTTGCAGAAATTAAAAATTTCTTCTATAAAAAACTAATTAAACACTTGGGAAACCCAAGTAATTTAGCTTAATATGGTATTATATCACATTTTATTAATATTTGGTTAAAATTTTTCAATTTTATTAATATTTTTCTTCTTTGTTTTTAATGTTAGATATTTCATCACCAAAATTTGTAAAAAAATACATAGGATCTGAGAAGATTATCAATAAAATTGATGATTTTATATCCTCAGAAGAAATCCCGCAAACCCTTCTATTTTATGGTGGTAAAGGGGTTGGCAAGGCTAATGTTGCCTATCTTTTTGCAAAAAAATTACTTTCAATAGGTATTGAGGAGCAAAAGCAAAATTCTGAAATTGATTTATTTGGGGGCATTCTGGAAACTTCAGATAATTCAAAGCCTAAAATAAATCAAAAAGTTGAGCTTAAAATTGAGAATGGTAATCACCCAGATTTACTAGTTATTGAGCTTACAGAAGAATCTGAAAAAAAATCTATTTCCATAGATAAAATAAGGGAAATTGAGTTTTTTCTCAATCACAGCCCAGCAGAATCAAAATATAAAATTGTTATAATTGATTCTATTGATGATCTTTCAAATCAATCAGCTAATGCAATTCTTAAAATTACTGAAGAGCCTAATAATAACTCAATTTTAATTTTAATTTCTCATAATATAAATTCGGTTTTGCCAACTATAAGATCTCGCTGTTTTGAAATTTTTTTCAAAAACCCAAATGAAAAAGAATTTTTAGAAATTATCAAAAATTTTGATGTTGAATATAAAAAAGAATTGGCTGAATATTCAGGTTTTTCAGCTGGAAATTATCTAAATATGTTGAAATATGATACTGAAATTATCATAAAATTTGTGAAGAAATTTCCGAATGTTGATTCAAAAGATATTTCAAATATTTCATCAATTTTTAAGGAAGATAAAAAAGATAAAAATAAGAAATCCTATAATTATAATAATTTCAAAAATATTCTGCTTTTTGATCTTTCTAAAAAAGCAAAATCATCAAAAAATAAAGATGATGTAAAGAATTTCTTTACAGCACTTAATTTGTTTAATCTCCATGAAAGAAGAAATATGGATATTTCACATTCCATCAAAGAAATTATTTATCAAATAGCAAAATAATATAAAATATTAATTATTTTAGTATTGGTATTTATTATCTGGCACAAAAACTCTTATAATTTTTTATCAACAGATTTATCGACAAATATAAATATAAATAAATTATACAAAACAAACATTTAACGGGTTTATTATAATATAATAATAAATTTATAAACAACATAAAAACTGTTGATAAATTATGAAATTAAACTCATAAATTCTAATAAATTTAGAAAAATTATCTTACTAAAAATTTATCAACAGATATATCAACAGATATGAAAATTCTTGGTCATAGAGGTATAAGGCAAGATGAAAATATCAATAAGCCTTACCAGAATACTATTGAGGCGATAAATTTTGCTATTAAAAATAATGCAGATGGTGTTGAAATTGATGTTTTTGCAAGTTTAGATAAAATTTGTTTTGTAATCCATGATGATGAAATAAAAATCCATAATGGGGGAGATATAAAAATTACCTCAAGCAATTCAAAAATTATAGATTTACAAAGAATTGGAAAACCAAATAATATCTATAAAATCCCAAAATTATCTGAGCTTTTTGAGTATTTTTCTGTAAGAAAAAATAAAATTCTTAATATTGAAATTAAGCAAAATGGAATTTCAGAATTAGTTTACAAAGAAATAAAAAATTCCAAAATTCTTAAAGATAATTTGATAATTTCATCGTTTAATCATTCTGATTTAATATCTTTTAGGCAGTTAGACAAAAATATAAAAATTGGTTTGCTATTTACCTCAGATGATGCCGAAAAAGAGGGTTATTTTGAATATATAGAAAACTTATCTGATAAACTAGGTAACACAATTTTTATTCCAAATTGCTACACAAAAAATGAGAAAATATTAAATAGCGAAAGAGAAAAATATTTTTGGACTATCAAAGAAAAAGAAATTGAAAATGGCTTATTTGATAGTCTAAAAAAACTCCCAAATGCAAATTTTATAACTGATTTTCCAGAGTTAATTAAAAGATAAATTTTTCTTCTGGTTTTTTAATATTGAATAAAATTCTTCAAAAGCAAAAGGTAGATTTTTATTCTTTTCTGAAAATATATGTTTTGCTAAAAAATATCTAATAATTTCAATTGCTTGAATAATATCTTCTTTTGTTTTCTCAAATGAATTTTCTAAAAATATTTTTGGTATTATAAATAATTTTTCTTTGTAAGGGTCACCAATTTCTTTACAAACGCACGCACCTGTCTTTGGTGAAATATAAAAAACTTCCGCTACACCAGTTTCACTGCATCTATTAAAATCAAAGCCGAAACCAGAATTTTTAAGCAATTCTAATTTCAGTAATATATATTTCTCTAACCAATTTTCAAAAATTGATTCGCTTTCAATGTAGGATAAATATTCCTGCATTAATTTGTGGATATTTTCTATCTTTTCTCTTTCAGGGAATAATTCTAAAATGAGAGAGCATAGGGAATTTATAGAAAGAATTTTTTGGTAATTATTATAACATATTGTTCCATATGATTTTTCTACGGAAATTGAGATATTTCCTAGGTGTTCTTGTAGGCGAGCGTTCCACGTGAAACATATTTGGTTGCCCTGTAATATATGATTTTTATTTTTTGAGCTTGCTCTAAAAATGCCGTGTATAATACCATTTTCTTGGCTTAATATTTTGATAATTAAGCTATTTTCCCCGAATTTTTGGGCTGATAATATAAAACCTTTATCTTCAATTTTCATTTACTAGCCTATAAATTAGTATATTGCACATTGAAGATTTTATTATGCTGAATGAAAGCATATCTATCTGTCATTCCAGCGATAAAATCTGCGATGTTCACCGCTAATTCTTTTTCATTTTTTATATTAATATTTTCAAGCCAATTTGGTGCTAAACAATTTGGATTTTCAAAGTAAAAATTGAATAAATCTTTCACAACTCTTTTGGCTTTGCGAGTCATTATCTGAACTTTATAATGGTGATACATTTTATTTTTCAAAAAAGCTCTGATAATTTTTAATTTCTCGTTAAAATCAGAAGAAAAATTTGCTAATTGCAATTTACTATTTCGAACATCATCAACATTCCTTATTTTATATTTTTCAATATTTTTAAGAGTTTGTGATGTTACATCATCTAGCATATGTTTTATAAAGGCACTTCTAACCTCATTAACCAAAATTTGGTTTGTGAAGGAGTTTTTGGTTTTGATTTGCTTTTTAGTTTCTTTGAATAAATCTCCAATTACTGGCAGGGCAAAAACTTCTTCAAAGGTGAATAAGCTAGCTCTAAGGCCATCTTCAATGTCGTGGCTGTTATAAGCGATATCGTCGGAAATTGCGGCGATTTGTGCTTCAAGGGAAGCAAAACTATTTAATTCTAAATTCCAGATTTTATTAAATTCAAGTAATGCTCTTGCTGGTTTTTTGACAGGGCCATTATGTTTTGCAAGCCCTTCTAAACATTCCCAAGTGAGGTTAAGCCCATCAAAATCAATATATTTCTTTTCTAGCTTGGTTAAAATTCTGATAGTCTGAGCATTATGATCAAAGCCACCAAAATTTTCCATCGCTTCTTGCAGAGCGTCTTCACCGGCGTGGCCGAAAGGTGCGTGGCCTAAATCGTGGGCAAGTGCTGTTACTTCTGAAAGCTCTTCATCAAGTCTGAGGATTTTTGCAAGGCTTCTTGCAAGTTGTGCTACTTCAAGGGAGTGTGTAAGCCTTGTGCGATAATGATCGCCTTCATTATTAATAAAAACTTGCGTCTTATATTCAAGCCTGCGGAAAGCGGTTGAATGGATTATTCTATCCCTATCTCTCGCGAATTCAGATCTGCCTTTTTTGAGTGCCTCTTTATGCAATCTGCCACGAGATTTTGAGGAATAACAAGCATAATTCGCAAGTTCTTGGTTCATATTATTTTAGTGATTGGTGATGGTGGTTAGTGATTGTGAAGAAACAAAAGGGAATAAAGTGTAAACATCACCTAAACTAATCACCGCCACTAATCACTATCACTATTTACTATTACCCCTTAATTTCCTCAGCAATCAGGAAGGCTAATTCCAAACTTTGTGAGGCGTTTAGGCGAGGATCACAATGCGTGTGATAGCGTTTGTTCAAATCAACCTCAGTAATTGCTTGCGAGCCACCAATGCATTCAGTTACATCTTGACCAGTCATTTCAAAATGCACGCCACCTGCATAAGTGCCTTCTGATTCGTGAATTTGGAAGAAACTTCTAACTTCAGAAAGTATATCATTAAACGGCCTAGTTTTAATACCATTTGGTGATTTTATAGTGTTGCCGTGCATAGGATCGCAACTCCATATGACATTTTTGCCCTCTTTTTTAACGGCTCTAACTAAAGCAGGTAAATTTTCGCCAACTTTATTATGCCCCATTCTGCTGATAAGAGTAAGCCTGCCAGCTTCATTTTCAGGGTTTAAGGTATCAATTAGCTTCAGCAATTCATCAATTTTCATTGAAGGACCAACCTTAGAGGCGATTGGGTTTTCAATTCCTCTGAAATACTCAATGTGGGCATCATCAAGCCCTCTAGTTCTATCGCCAATCCATAGTAAATGAGCCGAAGTTGCGTAAAATTTCCCGTCTTTTTCATCTTGTGTGGTAAAAGCTTCTTCATAAGGCAGTAACAAACCTTCGTGAGAAATGAAGAAATCCGCTTCTTGTAGCTGAGAAACTTCATCTGTTGAAATTCCGCACGCTTTCATAAAAGATTGGCAAACATTGATTGCATCAACTAGTGCGGAAAATCTTTTACCTTGCGTTGATTTTTGGATAAATTCATCATTCCATTTGCTTACATTCCTCAAAGATGCGTGGCCACCTTTGGCTAAAGCTCTCAAATAATTAAGCGTAGAAGCAGATTGGAAATAAGCTTTGAGTAGGTTTTCAGGGTTATTTTTGCGAGATTCTTCAGTAAAATCAATGTTATTAACAATATCACCCCTGTAACTTGGCAAAGATTTTCCTTCCAGTTCCTCAAAATCAGCTGAACGAGGTTTGGCGAACTGCCCTGCAATTCTGCCAACTTTCACCACTGGCTTACCTGCACCATACATCAAAGCGACTGTCATTTGCAGAATAACTTTGAAGAAAGATAAAAGATTACCTTGGTTAAACTCAGCAAAGCTTTCAGCGCAATCACCGCCCTGCAGAAGGAACGCCTTACCTTTTGCCACTTGTGCCATTTGCTTTTTTAGATTGCGAATTTCAGACGGAATAACTAGTGAAGGGTATTTTTTAAGTTCACCAAGGGTTTTATTCAGTTTTGCCTCATCTTCATAAATCGGCTGTTGCTTAATTGGGAGCCCCCTCCAACTAGATGGAGACCAAGTTTTATTATTAGACATTTTTATAAAATAATTGCTATTTACTGGCAAAAAAATACATAAAACTAAGATTTTCTCAAGTTATATCTTGTCTTAAGAAATTTGAATAGATATAAGAATTATAATAAATTTATCATTTTTCTAATTGTGCGTAAAGAGGAAGAAAAAATACTTTCTAATGAATTTTTAGACGAGCTAAGACGCGTCCGGCTGGAAAAAAACATCAGCCTTGAAGATGTTGCGGAAAAAACCAACATCAAACTTGATTATGTAAAAGCGATTGAAGAAGGTGATCTATCTAGGCTTCCGGGTGGAATTTATACTAAGGCTTATGTAAAAAGTATCTCTGAATTTATGGGGATAGATACCAAGCAATTTGAGAGAGTTGTTTCTGAGGAAGAATTATTCTCCCCACATAAAATGAGCTTAGAATTCGGCAAGGAATCTAACAATATTGTTCCAACAAAAACTTTGGTTTCAATTTGTTTTTTAATTATAATATTGGTTTATTTAATCTTTTTCTCAACCGATGATAAAAAAACGAAATATCTCAAAACACAAGATAAATCAAATTCTGAGCAGATAATTCCAGCTCCAAAAAGCCCTTTTGAAAGGGATATTTCTGAGCTTAAAAAGAAAAATGTGAATGTAGTAATTTTGGCGTTGCACCCAACAAAAATTTCTCTGCTTGATGCAAATGGCAGAAATTCTTTAGAAAAATCGCTCAAGATTAATCAAACCTATATCTTTGATTTAGTTGATGCACAATTTCTTAAGCTACAAAAAACAGATGATGTAGAAATTTATATGAATGGTTTTCTAGTGCCAGATATCTCCAAAATTTCAATGGAAGATAATTATTATATCCTATCCTCTGAGAGTTTGCTCAACGCGATTGATTTTTCGGGAAAGTAGTTAGTTATTCTTTTTGGAAGCCATCTGTGGGTGAGCCAATTTTAAAGCTAACATCAGGATTCTTTAGGCACTCATCAAGTTGCTTTATTTATTAAAAATTCCTTATATAAGCTTAAGATATTGAAATATAACTTTAAAAATGAAATGAAATTACGCCATAAAACATATAAAGTAAAAGTTGGAAATCTATATGTTGGGGGTGATGCACCAATTATTGTGCAATCAATGACGAATACGGATACCGAAAATGTTGAGGCAACAACCGCTCAAATTATTGAATTATGGCAGGCGGGTTCTGAAAAAGTGCGTATAACCGTTAATACGGAAGCTGCAGCAAAAGCTGTTCCATATATTAAAGAAAAACTTCTACTTAAAAACTGCACAGCACCTATTGTTGGCGATTTTCACTATAATGGCCATAGGCTACTTACTGATTACCCAGATTGTGCCAAGGCATTAGATAAATATCGCATCAACCCCGGAAATGTTGGCTTTGGCAAAAAGAAAGATGCTCAGTTTGAAGTAATGATTGAGAAAGCAATTGAATATAATAAGCCAGTTCGTATTGGGGTGAATTGGGGCAGTATGGATCAGGAGTTGGTTGTTAAAATGATGGATGATAATACCAAATCCGCAAACCCAAAACCAGCAGATGAAATTATGCGAAATGCGATTGTTGAATCCGCATTAATAAGTGCTAGAAAAGCTGAAGAAATAGGGCTTGGTGCTGATAGAATTATTATCTCGTGCAAAGTTAGCCGTGTAAATGATCTAATAAAAGTTTATGAGGATTTAGCCGCAAAATCTAATTATTGCTTGCATCTAGGGCTAACAGAGGCTGGCATGGGTAGTAAAGGAATTGTTGCAACAACGGCTGCATTATCTTATCTGCTTCAACAAGGGATTGGCGACACAATCCGTGCATCGCTAACGCCACGCCCAAATGAGCCTCGCACAACAGAAGTTCAAGTTTGTCAGGAGATTTTGCAAGCAATAGGTTTGCGTTCCTTCACGCCACAAGTTACAGCTTGCCCCGGTTGTGGCAGAACAACTTCAACATTCTTCCAAGAGCTTGCAGAAAATATTCAGAATTTTTTGAAAGATTCTATGCCAATTTGGAAAGATAAATATGCCGGTGTTGAAAAGTTAAATGTTGCGGTAATGGGTTGTATTGTTAATGGCCCAGGAGAGAGCAAGCACGCCGATATTGGTATTTCTCTACCCGGAACTGGTGAAGCACCAACAGCCCCAGTTTTTATTGATGGCAAAAAAACTCACACTTTAAGAGGGGCAAATATCGCCTCTGAATTCAAGCAATTAGTTGAAGAATATATTGAAAGAAGGTTTGGGTAGGGCAGTTATTACTGAGCATAGATTTTATCCACTTAACCACTAAATGTCACCCCGCATTTATTGCGTGGTTAATTGTTGAAAGTATTTCCAAACCTAAGTTTTGAGCTTGTTTTATGTCTTACCCCCCAATAAATGCGGGGTGACACTTTAGAGGAAAAACAACATATAATTTAATAAAATCTATTCTTATTAATCACTCCCTTTGTTAGTTTATCTAAATTTAGAAAAAGGGTTGAAAGCTTTTCTTGCTGTTTGAGAAAAATTTGTTGATGGAAGAACATCATTATCTGGATTACCAGTAATTTCCATAGCGTCTGCAAGTGCTTGGAAATCCTCAGGGTTGAAGCCGTCAATTTTTTTTGTAGTAGGTAACAAGCTAATTAACATTAAATTAATTACTTGTTGCAATTTAATCACAAAAACTAATTAGTCAAGGTGAAATAATTTTTATCTAAAGAAATTTTAATTCTAACCTTTCTTGCATTAATAAACATTTATTATATAAGGCTAATCATAATAAATAATAATAATAAATGACGCACATTCTTCCAGTATATGCTAAATCAAAATACTCTTTTGAGAGAGGTGAAAATATTTATCTTTATGATAAAAACGGCAAAAAATATTTAGATTTTGCTTCTGGAATTGGCGTAAATTCAATGGGTCATTGCCACCCACATCTTGTAAAGGCATTGCAAGATCAAGCTGCTAAGCTATGGCATGTATCAAATATGTATTCAATTCAAGGCTATGAGGAGCTTGCGGAAAGGGTTACAAAAGCTTCAAAGTTCGCACATTATATGTTTATGTGTAATTCTGGTGCGGAAGCCGTTGAGTGCGGAATGAAAGCAATCAGAAAATATCACGATGAAACCGGTAACCCGCATAAATATAGAATTATAACTTTCCACGGGGCTTTTCACGGAAGAACTCTTGGTTGTATTTCTGCGGCTGGCAAAGAGAAGCTCATGAAAGGTTTTGAGCCTGCAGCTGATGGTTTTGATCAAGTAGAATTTGGTAATTTAGAAGCGGTTAAAAAAGCAATTAATGAAAATACGGCTGGTATATTAGTTGAGCCAGTGCAAGGTGAGGGTGGAATTCGCCCTTGTAGTGATGAATTTTTGCAGGGCTTAAGAAAAATCTGTGATGAAAATAATCTTATTCTAATGTTTGATGGCGTTCAATGCGGTATGGGAAGAACTGGCAAGTTTTTCTCTCACGAATGGGCGAATGTTCACCCAGATATTTCATCTTCGGCAAAAGGCATTGGCTCGGGCTTTCCAGTTGGTGCTTGTTTGCTAAACAAGAAAGTTGGTGATACAATGACGGTCGGTTCGCATGGTTCAACTTATGCTGGTAACCCTTTGGCGGTTGCAGTTTGCCACGCCGTTATGGATATTATGCTTGCAGAAGGCTTCCTCGAAAATGTTGTTGAGGTTGGTAATTATCTAATGCAAGGGCTAAGAAATTTAGTTACTAAATATCCAAATTATTTGCTTGAAGTTAGAGGCAAAGGCTTAATGATAGGGCTAAAAATTAACTCAGAAAAATTCAAAGAAGTTAAAGAATTCGCTGATGGCTTACGTGAAGTTGGTTTGCTAACTGCACCTGCCGCTGATAGCGTGGTTAGGTTCTTACCGCCACTAATTTTAACAAAAGCCCAAGCTGATGAAGGGTTGCAAGTTTTGGATGTATATTTAAGCTCAATAAAATAAATAAAATTGACTCAAAGAACTAAAGATTTTCTTGATATTTCAGATGTTGAAGAAAAAGATCTTCGGCATATATTGGAGTTCGCAAAAAAAATGAAATCTGATCTCAAAAGTGGAATCATCAATAAAATTTTAGAGGGCAAGCAACTTGCGATGATTTTTGAAAAGGAATCTACCAGAACCAGAGTTTCTTTTGAAGTTGGAATTAATCAGCTAGGTGGTAATGCAATTTTTATAAGTGGCTCTCACTCTCAAATTGGCAGGGGTGAGCCAATTAAAGATACCGCAAATGTGCTTTCAAGATATGTTGATATTATAATGATTAGAACCTATAAGCACGAAGGTTTGCTAGAGCTTGCCGAGAACGCTTCAGTGCCAGTAATTAACGGCCTTACAGATTATAGCCACCCTTGCCAAATAATGGCAGATATTCTGACTATAGAAGAACATTTGGGTGATATAAAAAATCAAAGAATTGCTTGGCTTGGGGATTACAACAATGTCTGCAGAAGCTGGATTCAAGCCGCAAATAAATTCGGTTTTGAGCTAAATATTTCCTTTCCAACTAAATTCAAATATGAAAATTTTGAATCTGAATTTGTAAAATATTATGAAAACCCAAAAGATGCAGTTCAAAATGCGAATGTTATAACCACAGATACTTGGGTTTCAATGGGAGAAAATGAAGATAATATTGAGAAAAAAAGGATATTAAAACCTTATCAAGTGAATGAAGAAATTTTTGCCCTTGCCAATAAAAATGCCATTTTTCTGCATTGTTTGCCAGCCCACAGGGGTGAGGAAGTAACTTCTGAAATTATAGATGGTGAAAAATCTGTGATTTACGATGAGGCAGAAAACCGCCTACACATTCAAAAATCAATTATGGTTTGGTGCTGTGGTTTGATATAAGTCAAGTGTATTAATAATTTTTTCTAAATTTAGCATTGACATATTGAAAAATTTGTTTCTAATTTCCTGTTTTGTTCACAGGGGATTGGAATATTATTAATATTTTATAAGTAAGGTTTAGATATGGCTGCTAGTTACGAAAATACTTCTGGTAAGGTTGCACTCTGGGTTAAGGTTCTAATTGGCTTGGTGCTTGGCGTTATTGTTGGATATATTATCCATCACCCGCTTGCTAATGTGCTACTTTCAATGGGGGTAATTGATTCCATAGAAGAATATAAAACCGCTGATTACACTAGATATTTACTTCCACTTGGAACTATCTTCATTAACCTTGTTAAAATGGTTATTCCACCACTTATTTTCTTTTCGCTTGTTTCTGCGATTACAAATATGGTTAATTCCTCTAATATGTCTAAGATTGGCTTGAAATCAGTGCTTGCATATCTTGGCACGGCATGTTTTGCGGTTGTAATTGGTCTTGGTGCTGGCATTATTTTTGAGCCAGGCAAAGGTGTTGAGCTTCATATGGAGAAATCTACTTTCCAAATTCCAACAGATGGGCCAAAAGATTTCTTGGAGATGATAATTAGTATTTTCCCTCACAATGCAATTGGTGCAATGGCTGAAGGTAAGATATTACAAATCGTTGTATTCTCTCTATTTGCTGGGTTCACAATTAATTTAATTA
>JANRLM010000027.1 GCA_033762595.1 Rickettsiales bacterium | reverse complement strand
GGTTGAATTTCAGAATTATTTTGCGAAGAAAAACTTTCTTTCTCATAATTTTTTGAAGCAGGGGGCAGTTCTTGCGGTGCAAAAATTTTGCTAGAAAAATTTACTGAAGAATTATTTTTTTGATAATTAACAATATTTTTTCCAGCGTAAAAATTTGAAGTTTTTTCTGATAAATAATTATGATTTTCAGAGATTTCAAACTTTGCTAAAGCATCTTCTGAAATCGTGTTTGAGGCTCTATGGCCAGCATTTGAAAGTGCCATTTTTATAGCGCCAACAATCAGCCCACGAATTTCTGCTTCAAAACGAAAACGAACCTCTGCCTTAGCAGGGTGAACATTCACATCAACTTCATCAGCAGGAAGTTTTAGGAAAAGTGCAACAACAGCATTTCTATCACGGGCTAGAAAATCAAGATACGCCCCTCTTATAGCCCCTAGAATTGCTTTATCTCGCACGGGTCTATCATTTACAAATAAAAATTGATCCGCTGATGTTGAGCGATTAAAAGTTGGCAGACTTGCAAAACCTTTAAGCTCTGCATTGCCTCGTTTTGTGTTGATTTCAACGCAATTTTCTTGGAAATCTTCACCTAAAATTTCACCAATTCTTTTTAGCCAAGCATTTTCTGAAAAGAGATTTTTTTTATAATCCAAAATTATTTTCCCATTTTCTCTAAGGCTGAAGCCACACTCAGGGTTTACCATTGCAAATTTATTTACAATGTCAATGATCTTACTTTTCTCAGATCGCTCAGTTTTCAAGAATTTTAAGCGTGCAGGGGTTGCATAAAATAAATCAGAAATTTCAATTTTTGTGCCTTCAGAAATATTTGAAGGTTTCTTATAAATTATATTTCCACCTTCAATATAAATTTGGTTGGCCTCACTAGAACCCTTGAGAATACTTGAAATTTTCATTTTTGAAATTGAAGCAATTGAGGGAATAGCCTCACCCCGAAACCCAAAAAATTTTATATTAAATAAATCTTCATCAGGTAATTTTGAAGTGGCGTGGCGAAGCAAACATAGCTCCAAATCCTCGGCATTCATACCTTTGCCGTTATCAGTTATTGCAAGATAAGTTTTTCCACCCTCTGAAAAATCAACATCAATTTGGGTTGCACCGGCATCAAGTGAATTTTCAACGAGTTCCTTAACTACAGAAGCAGGCCTTTCCACCACTTCACCAGCCGCAATGCGATTAACCAAATTACTTGGTAAGATTTTTATGGTTGAGATCAATTATTCCCCCTTTTGTAGAATATCTATTGCAATTTTTTTGCCTTGTTCAACGGCTGGTTGATCAAAAACATTAAGCTGAAAATAATATCCAATCAGCACAATTTCTAACACAGAAAAAGCACATAATTGCCCCATCACTTCTTCATCTAATCTAGGAATTTTAAGGATTCTAGCCGGAATATTATTTTTGAAAAATGTTGTGATTGTTGATTCAAAAGAGGCATTTATTACATCACCAATTTTTTTATTTTTTAGATAATTCGGTGCGTATTTTGCAATATTTTTTGAATAAACTACATCACCTAAATTTTTTCTTTCTGATGCGATTAATGTAAAAAATTTATCTTTTCTGCCTTGCAAAAATTGTTGTAACTGCGAGTGCTGATCAAGAGTTCCAACTGCCCTAATTGGCGACATTGCAGAATTATTTTTCCCTAAACTTTCCGCATAAATTTGCGAATACCAAGAGTTGAAATTTTTCAACCTATCTTCATATGGGAATATCACATTTGAAGCGCACCTGCCTGAAAACAAGACATTCAGCACCGCTCCATCAACAGCATCTAAATTTTTTTGGTTAAAGCAATCATCAAAATAATTTTTTGCAGAGTTTAGAAATTTTGAAATATCAAGCCCCACAAAATCTGAAATTATTAGAGAAACATTTGTGAAAATTGAAAATCTTCCCCCAACTTTATGATGCTCTAAAACTCTAATTTTTAAGTCTTCCGCAATGTTTCTAATGATATTATTTTCATTATCTAAATGCGAAATTATCGTAAAATTTTCAGAAATATCTTTAGTTTTACTTTCAACCAGTGAGAGAAAATATAGAAATTGCGTTATAGTTTCAAGTGTGCCACCAGATTTACTAATCACTAAAAAATGGCTTTTAGAAACATCAATATCTTCTGAGATTTGCTTGATTGTGAAGGGATCAACATTATCAATAAAAACGATATTTTTTCTTCTAATAAAGCTATTGCTAATTAAACCGAGGATTGTTTGACCGCAAAGCGTAGCACCGCCAGTGCCAAGCACATAAATGGTTTCAGCGTTCTCAGAAATTTTTTTGGAGATATCTCTTGCTTCAGAAATTCTTTCTTCTAGATTTTCAAAATCAAAAACTGGCTGTTTATCTTGCAAAATTTTAGGCAAAAGGGATATCATATGCTGTTTTGCTTGCTCAAAATCAGTTTTCTTAATGCCGAATTCACCAATTTTTTCAGCAAAGCAGTTGGAAATTTCTTGATTTAGCATAAGAATTTTCTTGGTTTTATTAAGCATTAAAATATATTACCAATCTTAAAATGCAACTATAGTTAGTTTATGTTTGATTTATCAATCTGGGAGATTTTGATTGTAATTCTTGGAGCAATAATTTTCCTCAAACCTGAGGATTTTCCTGTTGTTATTCGTGCGGTTGCAAAAATTTTTAGAAAAATAAAAAATTTTTCAGCAGAAATTTATAATCTAATTTTTGAAGATGAAATTATAAAAGATGTCGTAAAAACCACGAAAATCATTGGTGATGACGGCAAGGAGCATATTGCTTATGATGTGAATGAAATTTTATCAAATGATAAAAACAATTTGAAAAAATGAGCTTAGACCCCGAAAGAAAGCAAGCCATACTTGAGCATCTTAGAGAGTTAAAAACTCGTGTGATTTACGCTTTTTTAGCTTTTATTTTTGCGTGTTTAGTAAGCTATTTTTTTAGTGATAAAATTTATAGTTTTTTACTAAAGCCACTTGCAGAAGCTGGCGGTGGAGCTGAGCGAAGAATCATCTATACAGGCCTTGCGGAGGCTTTTTTAACCTATCTAAAACTAGCTATATTTTCTGGCTTAATACTCGCCTTTCCAGTAATTATTTATCAAATTTATGCTTTTGTTGCCCCCGGTTTATATAAATATGAAAAGCCTTATTTTATAGGTTTTCTGCTCGCTTCACCGATTTTATTTTTGCTTGGATTTTTGTTGGTTTATTATTTTTTACTGCCAGTTGCTTGGCAGTTTTTTTTGAGTTTTGAAAATGATAATATCGCAAATTTACCAGTTCAATTAGAGGCGAGAATTAGTGAATATTTATCATTAGTAACCAATTTAATACTTGCTTTTGGGCTTGCGTTTCAGTTACCAGTAATAATTTTAATCTTGATAAAATTAGATATTTTAACCCCACAAATGCTAGTAAATTCAAGAAAATACACAATTGTAATTTTACTTTTTGTTGCAGCAATTTTAACCCCACCAGATGTGATTAGCCAACTCGCTTTGTTTTTCCCGCTTTATTTACTCTTTGAAATTTCTATAATAATAGGCAAAAGAATTACTTTAGCTAAATGAGTATAAATAGAGGTTATTGTTATGGGTCAAAAAATAGAAATTAGCAGGCAAAAATTTATTTTCATAGTCAATCTATGGAAAAAATTTTTAACGAAATAATTTCTATTTTTTGCCATAACCCAAAGGGCAATTGCTAATTTTGCTTACTAGACTGCGAAAAAATCTTCGGAGATATCAATAAGTATCCCACTTGATTTTTTCTTGTTATTAAGCAAAATTAGCTTGTTGCAATAACCGCTATTTATACTCATTTAGCTATAAAATTGATTTATGCATAATATAAAATTCATTCGGGAAAACCCTGAAATTTTTGATAAAGAAATGGCGAGGAGGGGCCTAGAGCCTCTCTCTCAAAAGATTTTGGAAGTTGATAAAGCTCGCAGAAATTCAACCGCTGATTTACAAAAACTACAAGAGGAATCTAACCGAATCGCTAAGCAAATTGGTGATTTAATGGCTCAAGGCAAAAAATCAGAAGCCGGTGAATTAATTGAAAAATCCAAAGAGTTAAAATCGCAATTACAAGAGCTGAAAAAATCTCAAGAGCAAAACCAAGATGAAGAATCTGAAGAGTTAAAAAATCTACTAGCGACTATTCCAAATATTTTGGCGAGTGATGTGCCAGAAGGAAAAGATGAATCTGAAAACAAGGAAATTAGGCGTTTTGGTGAGGTAAAAAATATTCAAAATCCAAAACATCATTTTGAAATTGCTGAAAATCTTGGGCTTTTAGATTTTGAAAATACTGCACTAATTTCAGGTGCAAGATTCGCAACTTCTTTTGGTGTTCTTGCAAAATTGGAGAGGGCTTTAGCAAGTTTTATGATTGATATCGCTACTCAAGATTTTGGCTATCTTGAAGCATCTCCCCCATATTTGGTGAAACCAAATGCGATGTTTGGCACAGGGCAATTACCAAAATTTGAAGCAGATTTATTCAAAACTAGTGATGATTTTTATCTCATTCCAACCGCTGAAGTGCCAATTACAAATTTAGTGAGAGAAAAAATTTTGGAAGAAAAATCCTTACCACTGCGATACACCGCCTTCACGCCTTGCTTTAGAAGTGAGGCCGGCTCTGCTGGAAAAGATACAAGAGGCCTAATTAGAATGCATCAATTTTCAAAAGTTGAATTGGTTTCAATCACAAAAGCTGAGGATTCAGCAACCGAACATGAAAGGCTAATTTCTTGTGCGGAAAAAATTCTGCAACTCCTAAAACTTCCTTATCGCGTGATAGTTTTATGTGCGGGTGATACTGGGTTTGGAAGCTCAAAAACTTATGATATTGAAGTATGGTTGCCGGCTCAAAATAAATATCGTGAAATTTCAAGCTGTTCAAATTTTAGAGATTTTCAAGCAAGAAGAATGAATGCAAGATATAGAAAATCTGATAATAAAATTGAGTTTCTGCACACGCTAAATGGCTCTAGCCTTGCAATTGGCAGAACAATTGCGGCGATTTTAGAAAATTATCAAAATGCAGACGGAAGTGTTACAATTCCAGAAATTTTATCACCATATATGGGTGGATTAACAAAAATTTCTTCGTAATATTTTTTGTTTGGTTATGATATTCACATTTAGTCCCCTCTCCCTAAGTGAGAGGGATAAGAACAGCAAAATTAATCAAATGGTAAATTTATAAACCTTTGTTAATAGTGCCTAAATAATCTTTTGAAATATCATAATGCTATTATTTATTAGAAATTTTTTTGTATTAATTCTTTTATTTTCTGCTTCAGCCTGCGGTATGCAAGAGGGTGCAACCATTGTTTTTGGTGATGAAGAACAAGGCGAATATGATGTTGTTACGGGTAAAATTTCTTCAGATGTAAAACCCTCTCAAAATGATTTAATAATTGAAGATGCGACGCCTGTAACGGAGGATTATAATATAAATCCTAATAAAGATTATTCTGCAAATGAACCAATTATTGAAGATAGTGTTTCAGAGATTGCAACAACAAATAAAGTTGATAGAAATCAAGCGGAAAGCCAGCCTCAAGAGATTATAGCAATTGATAATACAACAAGTAGTGAAGAAAAAAATTATGGGCAGACTATAAAAATTTCTTCAATAACCCACGAAGTGCAAGCAGGTGAAACGCTCTATTCTCTATCAAGAAAATATAATATTCCGATTTTACCAATCATAATTTCTAATAATCTTGAGCAACCTTATACCTTGAAATCTGGGCAGAAAATCAAGATTCCTGAAGGCACTTTTCATATAGTTGGTGATGCGGATACACTCTATTCAATCTCAAGAAAATATAATGTGGATATGTCTGCTTTAACGCAAGTGAACGCATTGAGTGAGCCATTCAAAATTTCAAAAGGGCAGAAATTGCAGATTCCTTTTCCATCTTCAAGCATAGCAACCACTGAAATTTCAAATACTGAAGCTACGACTACTGAAACTATTTCACCGCCAAAACGCGTAATAAATTATGAACAAAATATTGAAGCCGATGGCTTATTGCGGGCAGAAAACCAGATGGAAGGCGGGCCAGCATCTCTGCAAAAATCTCATAAAAGCGTTTTTGCTTTCAAGAAAGATGGCGATAATGAAACCGCTTTAGCTAAAGATGCCTTAGAAAATAATTTCGCTCAAAATTCATCTAAAATTAATCAGGCTAAATTGCCTGTAAACCCAACAAAACCATCTATTCCAGAAGTTGAAAAACCTGTTGAAAATAAAATTGCTTTCTCACAAGAAACCAAGCCAACTGCTCCAAAAATTATAGAAGATAAAAATATTTCTAAGCAAGGTTTCATCTGGCCAATTAGGGGCAAAATTGTTAAAAATTTCGGCACGCAAAAAAATAATGAATATAGTGATGGTATAAATATTGCGGCGAATGCTGGTGCGGAGGTTAAAGCATCTTCAGCTGGCAGAGTTGTTTATACTGGGGATAGCTTAAAAAGCTATGGCAATCTAGTTATTGTAAAACATGATAATGGTTTGCTAACTGCCTATGCACATCTTAATAAAATCAATGTTAAGAATGATCAAAAAGTTGCTAGAGGCCAAGTTATTGGCAATGTTGGTGCAACTGGAAAAGTAAATTCTCCGCAACTTTATTTCGCCGTTAGAAAAGGCAAAGACGCCAAAGACCCTAACACATATCTACCCTAAAAATTTCTTTTAATAATAATCTAATATAATTTGTTCAGGGGAGTAGTTATTAATGCTAAAGAAGAAGAAAATATTTTAGGAAAAGTTCTTAAAATATAGCAAGGATAAGGTTATAGAGCTACCGTGCTTTTGCCTGCATTTTTAGTTTTAAGTGATTTATTCCATACAAATTCAAATATTTCAATTTGCTTATCGTATTGCCTGCTAAAACACAGTTTGTTAACCATTTATTAATCTTTATGAGTTATAATTCTAGTATTTGTTTAACTTATTTATGGGAAAAGATATAGAAATAGATTTATCTGCGGAGAATATAACTATATTAAGGCAAATCGCCAGTGGTTATTATGATGGAATATTTGAAGATTTTAGCTTTAAAATAAATATTGGAGATTCAGAACATTTAATTGAAGATTTACAATCTGCACTTTCATTTATTTATAATTTTAACCCAATTAAAAGCGAAGATTTATTTATTTACCAAATTAAGCCAGTAGAAAAGAAGATAGAAGGAATTAAAGATTTTTTAGAGGATGTTTATCTTCCCAAATTAAAAGAATCTTTTAGTATTCATTTTGGTGATGAACTAGATGAAGATAGAGTATTTAATTTAACTAAAAATTCTATTGAAAATGAAAAGCACTCTATTTTACTAAAAAAAATTTTCGACTCTAGTTTTAACTCAAATTTAGTGAATTTTTTTAACTATATTTTTGAAAATAACCTCGAAAATGATAGAAGCTTTTGGGCAAAAATTAGTTCCTTTAAGGGGCATCCACTTCATCCATTCGCAAAGCTTAGGGCTCCCTTGAAAGAAGGTGCTAATGAGTTAAATAATTTTATTCCTGAATTAGGATTAGAATTTAAGGTAAAAATATTAGCTATAAAAAAGAATCTCTGTAAATTTGTTTTTGAGGGTAGTGAAGCTACTTTTTTAGAAGCAATAAAAAGAACATTTAATTTTCAAGAAGATAAATATGAAGATTGCTTTCTGATTCCAATACACCCTTTAGAATTAGAAACCTATAAAATGTTATATTCAGAACATTTTGCATCAAATGATATTATACTTACAGATTTAGAATTGCCTGTTAGATCTAATATATCAACAAGGAGTTTAATAGTGGGTAATGATTTAGGTGATATAAAAGTTAGCCTACCAAGCTACCAAATAACAGGGGGTAGAAGAGTTTTGAAATCAGATGATATAGATTCTATACCATTCATAAATAATTCAATTCGAGAAATAATATCATCAGATCAAATTATCTCAGAAAATCTGAGGATTACCAGAGAATTGGGTGGCATATATTTTGAAAGAAAAGTAGATAAGCACGATTTGTCTTTTATTCTGAAGGCTTCCGAAAATGCATCGTTAAAAGATAGTGAGTTTTCAATACCTCTAGCTGCATTTTTTGCATTTTCACCTACTTCAAAAAAACCACTTATAATAGATTTTTTGGAGCATTATAATATAAATACAGAATCTAAAATAAATAGTTGGTTTGCTTGTTACGCTGAGCAAGTAATATCAGGACAACTTGACTTGATGCTTAAATATGGCGTATGCCTTGAAGGTCATCAACAAAACTCAAGGCATATTTTTAACAAAGCAACGGGAATGCCTATTTCTGGTTTTGCTCAAGATATAGCTGGTGGAGCAAGAATAAATAAAGAGATATTTGACTTAAATTATAAACTGAGTTCAAAAAATAAATTAAATAATTACCGAGAAGGAAATATAACATATCTTTCAGAGCAATTTAACCATACCACGATTGGACAAAATCTAATTTCTTTAGCTTCGGTTCTTGCGAACCACATTGATCAAGATTTATCAAAAGAAAAATTCTCTGCTTTAAAGAGTATTATTATTGATAAAGTTGAGGAATCTATCAACAGATGCAAGGATCATAAAGTAGAAGAAGGTTTTGAAAAAATTTATAAAGCTCAATTATCCGAATTTATTTTTATTACTTTTGGTGCTTTATCCCCCACAAAGTGCTTATCACACATAGCGGTAAATCAAGCAATAAAGGGAACTTTCTATTCCAACAATATGCTACATTAATATAAATATTTTAGGAGTTAGTTTTTAGGCTATAAACCCTATAAATTATGTCAGAGATTAATTACAAGGTTAATTATTACTACAAAATCCAAACGCTTTTTAGAATAGCCCATACTATACAACTACTTGAGTGCGTATATTTTTATATACATAAATTTTATACCCCAACTGACACCCCCAGAGGTGATAGATTATGTGAATATAACAGAGATGGCTTAAGACGGATAATAGCTTAAAATCAGAGGAAATCAAAGATATTTAAGACTTTTGGGGAGGTTTGAAGAGAGAAAGATGGCTCCGCGGGAGGGATTCGAACCCCCGACCAAGTGATTAACAGTCACCTGCTCTGCCACTGAGCTACCACGGAATATAAGGCAATTGTTCAACTCTAAAAGACTAATTCAGAGGTTGAAACAAAAATAAAGGCTCAAGAAATATCAAAGCAGTTTTTAATAATAAAATCTCAATATGCAAGAAATTTATTTTGCCCCCCTTAGTTTCTAAAAGTAAAAACCCGCAAATTATGCTTGAAAAGCTTGGATTTATGATTATAAACCGCCTCAAGTTTAGAATTTCTAAACTACTTCGCACACAGATTACCAGTGGAATTTATTCTCTGGCTTTCGGTCTTTTATAGTTTTCATATAAAAGTACTTACATCTGTGGAGGTTTAACCGAAAATAAAAAGGAGATTTATGACATCTAATGCAGCTTTTACAATACAAGAATTAATGGATGCTGGCGTTCATTTTGGCCATCGCACAATGAGGTGGAATCCTAAAATGCAACCATTCATTTATGGTTCAAAAAATGGCGTTCACATTTTAGATTTACAAAAAACCGCACCGCTACTTCATAGGGCATTAGGCGTTGCACAAGATGTTGCAAGCAAAAATGGCAGAATTCTATTCGTTGCAACTAAAAGACAAGGTTCAAAAATCGTTGCTGAAGCAGCTGAAAGATGCGGTCAATATTTCGTGAACCATCGCTGGATGGGTGGCACTTTAACTAATTGGCAAACGGTTTCTCAATCTATCAAAACCCTTGATACATATGAGCAAAAGCTTGCTGATACTGAAATTAACCTTCCTAAAAAAGAAAGGCTTCAAATTCAAAGGGAAGTTAACAAGCTAAACCTTGCACTTGGTGGTATCAAAAAGATGGGTGGCGTGCCTGATTTAGTTATCGTAATTGATACAAATCGTGAGAGAAACGCTCTTAAAGAAGCAAGAAAACTCGGTGTTCCAGTTATCGCAGTAGTTGATACAAACTGCAATCCTGATGATATTGAATATATCGTTCCTGGCAATGATGATTCTATCAAATCTATTAGGCT
This sequence comes from Rickettsiales bacterium, assembly GCA_033762595.1. Taxonomy (NCBI): domain Bacteria; kingdom Pseudomonadati; phylum Pseudomonadota; class Alphaproteobacteria; order Rickettsiales; species Rickettsiales bacterium. The sequence continues at coordinate 3,531 of JANRLM010000027.1, read as the reverse complement.
ATTTTGTAATTTATTCGCTGAGGCTATTCTTACTGGAATTCAGAAATCAGTAGGAGGATTTTCTAATAAAAAGCCAGCTTCTAGCCCTGCAAATGACGATGAAGCTAAAGAAAAACCTGATGCTTCTTCAAACAAAAAATCTGGCAAGAAAGATGAAAAATCTAAACCAGAGAAAAAAGCAACTGAAGTAGTTAAAAAAACTTCAAAAGTTAAGGCAAAAAAGCAAGATGATGAATCAGCTGATAAGCCTGAGTAATTAGGTTTTCTTCTATTAATTCATTCTATTAAAAATAATTTTAAGAGGTTAAAATGACTATATCTGCAAATGCAATTAAAGATTTAAGAGAGCAAACTGGTGCTGGTATGATGGATTGCAAAAAAGCACTTGAAGAAACTAAGGGTGATTTTGAAGGTGCGAAAGATTGGCTTCGTGCAAAAGGTTTGGCGAAAGCTGCTAAAAAAGCTTCTCGCGTGGCGGCTGAAGGCTTAGTTGCGGTTGCAACTTCTGGCGATAAAGCTGTTGTGGTTGAGCTTAATTCTGAAACTGATTTCGTTGCTAAAAATGCTGAGTTTCAAAATCTTGCAAAAGAGATTGCAAATAATGCACTTAACACAAATGGTGATGTTGAAAACATTAAGAATTTCAAGCTTTCTAACGGCACCACTATTCAAGAAACTATTACAAATGCAGTTGCAAAAATTGGTGAGAATTTGAATCTTCGTCGTTCTAAATTAGTTAATGCAGAGGGCGGAAAAGTTTTCACTTATGTTCATAGTGCGGCTGGCGAAGGCATTGGTAAAATTGGCGTTTTAGTTGCACTTAAAGGTGGTGATGAAAATCTTGGCAAGCAAATTGCAATGCATATTGCAGCAAGCAAGCCGGAATCTCTCAATATAGAAACCCTTGATAAAAACTTTGTTGAAAGAGAGAGAAAAGTTGCTGCAGAAAAAGCTCGTGAATCTGGTAAGCCAGAAAATATCATTGAGAAAATGGTTGAAGGTTCAGTTCGTAAATATTACGAGCAGGCAGTTCTTTTAGAGCAGGCTTTCATTATGAATCCTGATAAAAAAGTGAAAGATGTAATTGCGGAAGCAAAAGCTCAAATTACTGGTTTTGCTCAATTTACACTTGGTGAAGGTATTGAGAAAGAAGAAGTTGATTTTGCTGCTGAAGTTGCAGCAACTGCCGCTGGCGGAAGATAATTTCATTATATTGTCTAACAAATTTTAAGGGAGGTTTTTCAATCTCCCTTTTTTTTATGGAAAATTTTTCACTAAAAATAAGGTATTGTTAGGTAAGTGTAGTTTTTTCTCTTTAGTGTCACCCCGCATTTATTGCAGGGTTAATGGTTGAAAGTGTTTCTAAACCAAAGTTTGAATGTGTTTATTGTTTAACCCCATGACAAGCACGGGGTGGCAATTTGCGGTTAAATAGTTATAAAAAACACCCACTAAAAAATATTCCATTTCTACACTTCCATTCTCAAATTCGTTGGGATATATTAATTATATAAAAATTGTGAGATCTTAAAAATGTATAAAAGAATTTTACTTAAACTCTCTGGGGAAGCCTTGATGGGTTCGCAGCAATTTGGTCAGCATTTGCCAACCGTTACTAGAATTTGTAATGAGGTGAAATCTGTTGTGGATCTCGGTGTTCAGGTTTCAATAGTAGTTGGTGGTGGCAATATATTTCGTGGTATGAAGGCCGCTGAAGCTGGCATGGAACGGAGCGGTGCGGACTATATGGGTATGCTTGCAACCGTTATGAACGCCCTTGCACTACAAAATATGTTGGAATCACTCGGCACTGAAACACGCGTTCTTTCAGCTATTCCAATGGATACGGTTTGTGAGCCTTTTATCCGTAGAAGAGCCATCAGGCATATGGAGCGTGGCAGAGTTGTTATATGTGCAGCCGGCACTGGCAACCCTTATTTTACAACAGATACCGCCGCTGCTTTGCGTGCATTAGAGCTTAATTGCGATGCACTTTTCAAAGGCACACAAGTTGATGGTGTTTATTCTGATGACCCTAAGAAAAACCCCAATGCGGAACGTTATACATCACTTTCTTACAAGCAAGTTTTGGAGCAAGATTTACGAGTTATGGACGGTGCTGCCATAGCAGTTGCGAGAGAAAATAATTTACCTATTGTCGTTTTTGATTTACATGAGGAAGGCTCTTGCGTAAAAGCAATTAAAGGCGAAGGCAAGTTTACGATTATCAAATAGATGCTAGGTTTATCCTCTTGACTTATCTATTTTTTGTATATACAATAAATATCAATATATAGGGCGTTAGATGGAAAGATTTGAGTGGGATATTAACAAAAATAAAGCTAATATTCTCAAGCATAATATTGATTTTGAAATTGTATTTGAAGCTGATTGGAAAAGTTCTTTAATACTGGAAGATAAAAGAATTGATTATGGCGAAACTAGATTTTTAGGTTATGTTCCAATTAGAAAAAGGCTATATACAATAATTTTTACCTACCGCTTTGATGTTAAAAGAATAATTAGCGTCAGAAAAGCCCATAGGAAGGAGGTTGCTATCTATGAAAAATATAGACAAATATGATAATTGGTATCCTAGTAAAAAAGAATTGGCCAATCTTAAGCCAATTACTGATTTTCCTGAATTGCTGGAATCATTAGAAAAGGCTAAAAAAAACGGAAGACCTAAACTTGCAAATCCTAAAAAGCAGGTTTCTATTCGCTTAGATATTGACTTGCTAGAAAAATTTAAGTCATTAGGTGCAGGCTGGCAAACCCGTATAAATGAAATTTTAAGAGCTTACTGGGCTTAGAAAAACCAACAATCATCGTGAAAATAATCCAATAACCAAACCCCTGTATAATATGGCAAATTTACAAGAAATAGAAAAGAAAATGAAAGCATCACTTGATAATTTCAAGCATCAAATGGCGGGCTTACGCACTGGCAGAGCCAATGCTGGGCTTGTTGAAAATATCCGTGCGGAAATTTATGGTAGTCAAATGCCAATCAGCCAGTGTGCATCAATAAGTATTCCAGAGCCTCGCACTATCTCAATCAATGTGTGGGATATGAGTAATGTTTCTGCGGTTGAAAAAGCAATACAAACTTCTGGTCTTGGCTTAAACCCTAACACTGAAGGCACAGTGATTCGCTTAAACCTGCCAGAACTTACTGAAGAAAGAAGAAAGGATTTAGTGAAAATGGCAAATCAGCAAGCCGAACAAGCAAGAGTTGCAATTAGAAATATCCGTCGTGATGGTAATGATTCTGCTAAACGCGAGAAGAATGAAGGCAAAATTTCTGAAGATCAAGTAAAAGGCATCAACGATAAAATTCAAAAACTAACTGATGATTTCATTGCCCAAGTTGATAAAACCCTCAAAGATAAAGAAGCAGAAATATTGAAAGTCTAAGGGAATTAGGCGTTAGGAATTGAGAGTTGTTAATAATTATCCGTCATTGCGATTGAGCTTTAGCAAAAGAACCAATCTCAGTGTTTTTAATCTCCCAAGATCACTTCACTCGCT
>JANRLM010000026.1 GCA_033762595.1 Rickettsiales bacterium | reverse complement strand
TTTAATACCAGTTTTAAATGAAGGTGCGGAAGGGATTATCAGGCTTAAAAATGAAGCAAATAATCTTGGCGTTACTATGACAGATGCACAGGCAAGCGGCATTGCATCAATGAAAGATTCGCTTGATAAATTATGGGGTGTAATAGTTGGTGTTGGTAGAAGTATAATTGCACATTTTGCACCAGCGGTGGAATGGGCGGCTGATTTTTTATCAGATATAATTCCAAAAGCTGTTGATATTGCTAGAAAAGCCTTTGATGGCTTGATTATTTTCTTCTTAAAAATATATCAAAATATTGTAGAGAAAATCGCTTCACTTGTTGAAAAGATTTCAAAATTACCGGGGTTGATTTCAGATGCTTTTGATTATGCTTATGGCTTGCCGTTAATTGGAGATAGTTTTAAATCTGCTGCTGAAAGCGCTGGTAATTTAGAGCAGAGAATAAAATCAGTTTCTGATGGTTTGCGTGGACATGCTGAGGTTTTAAATCACCTTAAATCTGAAAACACCTCATTTGTTGAATCAAACAAAGTTGCGACCAAATCATTTGATGATTTCAAGAAGGTGGTTGATGAAACTGTTCTTGCTGGCGGTGCAATAAAAAGAACCACCGAAGAGCAAAAAACAGCGACAGAACAATATAATCAAATACAAAACGAGGCGAAAGCCTTAATTGAGGGTAATAAAACTGCTTATCAAAAATACACTGATTCAGTAAAAAAAGCAGATCAGATGTTGAAGGCAAAATTAATAACTCAAGATGCTTACAATAGTGCGATTGGTAAATTCAGAGAGGAATTAAACCAAACTGATACAGCATTACAATCAACAGGTGATTTTATAAATGATATTCTTGGTGGTGCTATTAATGGCAATATTAAATCATGGAAAGATTTAGGCAATGTAGCAGTAAAATCTCTACAAGGCATTCTAACTAATTTATTAAAGTTCGATATAAATAAAAAAGGCACAGGCGCCAGCCTGTTTCCGAATATGTCAAATTTTATGAACTCAGATTTTTTAGGTTCAATATTTGGTGGCAAAGGTAAATCATCTGGGCTTTCATCTTTGTTTGGCTCTGTAACTTCAATGTTTAGTAGTGGTAAAGGGGCAAGCAGTTTTAGCTCAATACTCGGTTCAGTATCAAAATTTCTGCCGTCATTTGCAGGTTTTTTTGCGGAAGGTAGAACAATACCAAAAGGTAAATTTGGTATCGTAGGCGAGCGAGGGCCGGAACTTGCTTTTGCTGGTAATGGTAATTTGAATATTTCACCATTTGAGAATAAATCATCTGGTGAAACTTCGGCTACCAATATTACATACAACATTGATGCCAGAGGTGCAGACCCAAGCGTAGTTGAAAGAATTGAATCTGCATTAAACAGAGTAAATAAATCAATTGAAAGTAGAGCGTTAAAAGCCGTTCAAGACACCAGAAATCGTAACCCTAGTTTTGCTTAAGTGCCAATTACCTATCCTTTATCACTTCCTAATAACAGGGTGAAGCGGGTTCGGATTATTCCAAAAACTATGGTGGCACAAACTATGTCACCATTTTCTGGTGTGCAACAAATACAAGCTCACCCTGGTCAGTGGTTTGAAATGGAAGTTGAATTGCCGCCATTACAGCGAGATATTGCAGAGGAATGGTCGTCATTCTTTTTATCTCTCAATGGAATTCAAGGAACATTTTTAATTGGTGACCCTTCAGCTAATGTTCCAAGGGGGATTGCTGCAACCAATGCAGGTGCTCCAAAATTAAATGGTGCTCATAATGCAAGGGCAACCACAATATCTCTGAAAGGGCTACCAATAAACATAACAAATTACCTTAAAAAAGGTGATTATATTCAACTAGGAAGTGGATTGTCAGCGAGGCTTCATAAGGTATTAAATGATGTTTCAAGTAATGCATCAGGCATTGCATCTGCTGATATATTTCCAAGTTTGAGAACCTCCTATGCAGATAATACCGCAGTTGTTGTTTCATATGCGAAAGGGTTATTCCGCCTTGCTTCAAATGATATGAACTTTGATATTAGCGAGGCACTTATTTATTCAACATCTTTCAAATGCCGTGAGGCGTTATAATCTATGCCAAGAAGCCTAACAACAGGAATGCAGAATGCATCAGTTGCGAAGTTGTTCAG
>JANRLM010000025.1 GCA_033762595.1 Rickettsiales bacterium | reverse complement strand
CCAAAATAATAAAAATCTTAAAATTGAGCCATCTGCATATTATCTTCGTTTAGCGAATAAATTAATTCAAATTTTATCAGGAATTTCAAGTACTGGCAGGCTTTATGAAGTGGATTTACGCTTGCGACCCCTCGGCGAAAGTTCACCGCTTGCAACTTCAATCAAAACTTTTGATGAATATTACAACCCTGCTAAAAAGGAAGGTAACGCTTGGGTTTGGGAGTATATGACCCTCACCAGAGCAAGGGTAATTAGCAATAATGAAAATTTTGAAAATACTTTGCAAGATTTAATAAATCAAAAAATCTCAAGTCATTGGCAAAAAGATTTTTTACAAAAGGAAATTGAATATATTTATAAAAAATTTCGTGAGCATCGTAACAACAAGAAAATTGAAGGGCTTGATGTAAAAAATTCAATCGGTGGAATTTTTGATTTAGAGTTTTTGTTAAGGTTTTTGCAACTTCAAAATTTAAGTAAAAACCCTGAAATTAAGTCGCAATCTTCCAAGCAAACTATTAAAAATCTTGAGAAAATAGGCGTTTTAACAAGTGAAGAAGCGGAAATTTTAGCCAAATCATTTGAGTTTCTAACTTCCTCGCAAAATGTTCTCCGAATTACCTCTGAAAGTAAAATCACCAAATATACTGAAGAAATTTTGTGCAAGGTTACTAATCAAGCCAATTTTGCAGAATATAAGAAAATCCTTGAGTTTTTAATGGCGGAGATTAAGAATATCTTCACTAAACATATTAATTTTAACTAAGGGTTTTTATGTCTGAAAAAAATCTCGTTGAAGGAAATTTCGCTCCAGATTTTACACTGGATATTGAAAATCAGGCAAATTTTACTTTGTCTGAAAATCGTGGCAAAAAGAATGTTGTGTTATATTTCTACCCAAAAGATGACACTCCCGGTTGCACTTTAGAAGCTAAAAATTTCGCAGAAAATATCTCAAAATTTGAGAAATTAGACACTATTATAATTGGCATCTCAAAAGATTCTTTAGAAAGTCATGAAAAATTCAGAACAAAATATTGCTTGCCTTTCTCTTTGGCTTCTGATGCAAACTCCACAGTTTGTGAGGCTTATGGCACTTGGGTTGAGAAAAATATGTATGGCAAGAAATATTGGGGTATTCAACGCGATACTTTTCTAATTGATAAAACTGGCAAAATCAGAAAAATCTGGCGTAAAGTTAAAGTTGAAAACCACTGCGACGAAGTTCTAGAAGCGGTTAAGAAATTGTAGAGGTTGGTATTGTTAGGTAAAGCTAGATTTTAATTAATTTCTGTAGTTTTTTCTCTTTATTGTCACCCCGCATTTATTGCGGGGTTAACCATAAAACAGGCTCAAAACTTAGTTTAGAAGCACTTTTAACAATTAACCCCGCAATAAATGCGGGGTGACAATTGGTGGTTATAGAGATTTATCTATACATAAAAAATCACTGAAGGATTTATATATTGAATTTTATGTCAAAATTATTTGGAACAGATGGAATTAGGGGAAAGAGTAATATTTTCCCAATGGATGCGGAAACGGCTCTGAAAGTTGGAATGGCGGCTGGGGCTTATTTCACTCGCGGACAGCACAAGCATAGGGTGGTTATCGGCAAGGATACTAGGCTTTCTGGATATATGATTGAATCTGCGTTGACAGCCGGCTTTATTTCAATGGGTATGGAGGTTTTCTTGGTAGGCCCAATGCCAACCCCAGCCGTTGCCTTAGTTACACGCTCTATGCGTGCTGATGTCGGCGTTATGATTTCCGCCTCGCATAACCCTTATTATGATAATGGTATTAAGTTTTTTCAAATGAATGGCTTAAAACTCTCTGATGAAGCCGAGAAGGAGATTGAGGCTCTGGTAAATTCTGATTTATCCAAATATCGTGCTAAGCCTGAAAATCTAGGGCGAGCCAAAAGAATTGATGATGCACCCGGCAGATATATTGAATATATCAAACAAACTTTCCCAAAAAGAAGCAGGCTGGAAGGTCTTAAAATCGTTCTAGATTGTGCCAATGGTGCAGCTTATAAAATCGCACCGATTATATTATGGGAGTTAGGTGCGGAAGTTGAAACCATCTTCGCAAAGCCTGATGGGTTTAATATCAATAAAGAATGTGGCTCAACTCACCCAGATATTTTAAGTGAAAAAGTGAGGGAATCTAAGGCTGATATTGGCATCGCACTTGATGGAGATGCTGATAGGCTAGTTATCTGCGATGAAAAAGGCCGCATTATAGATGGTGATCAAATAATGGGGGCAATCGCTTCAAACTGGCAAGAAAGAGGGCTTATTAAAGGTGGGGGCGTTGTAACTACAATAATGTCAAATATGGGGCTTGAAAAGCATATTGAATCGCTAGGGCTAAAAATGCACCGCACCAAAGTTGGCGATAGATATGTGATGGAGCAAATGCGAGAAATTGGCTGTAATTTTGGTGGTGAGCAATCTGGTCATATTATCTTTAATGATTACACAACTACTGGTGATGGCTTGCTTGCGGCACTTCAAGTTTTAGCTTCTATCATTGAAAAGAAAAAACCTGCGAGTGAGGTTTTGAATGTGTTTAATCCATTTCCACAAGTTTTGAAAAATATTAAAATCACTAAAGATGCCGATGAAATTTTAGAAAATTCAAAAGTTAAAAATTCTATCGCAGAAGCAGAAAAATCTCTTGGTGATAAAGGCAGAATAGTTATTCGTAAATCAGGCACTGAGCCACTTATAAGGGTAATGCTTGAGGGTGAAGATGCTATCAAAATTGAAACCCTCGCAAATAATATCAAAGCTGAAATTGAAGGGATTAGCTCTTAATGATCCTGTAATTTTATCTCAATAGGGCCTTCAGATCTGCCATTTACAAATTGGTCAACATAACCATTTCCGCTTGAATAAATGTTATTTGGGTTACCTTCCCATATGATTTTTCCTTGATAAATCATCGCAATTTTATCAGCAATTTTTGTAGCACTATTCATATCATGCGTAATGCTTATAGTTGTTGCCTTAAGCTCTTTACTGCACTTAACAATCAGATTATTAATAACATCACTCATTATAGGGTCTAGGCCGGTTGTAGGTTCATCAAAGAAGATAATTTCAGGGTCAGTTGCTATAGCCCTTGCCAAACTAATTCGCTTCTGCATACCTCCAGAAAGCTCGGCTGGGAATAAATCCGCAACATCTTTACCCATACCAACTTGTTGAATTTTTTTAATTGCGATTTCTTTGGCTTTATCTCTATCCATAGATAATGCGTTGATTAACCCAAAAGCCACATTTTCCCAGATTGGCAAACTATCAAACAATGCACCGCCTTGAAATAGAAACCCAAATTTATTCATAATTTCTTGTCTGCCAGAACGATTTAAGTGCGATGTTTCAACCCCATCAATTTTTATTGAGCCTTTATCTGCCTGAATTAAACCTATAATAGTTTTTATAAGAACTGATTTTCCGCTGCCAGAACCTCCAATTACAACAAGGGATTCCCCTGAATTTAAGGATAAATCAACACCCTGCAGAACTTTTTTTGATCCAAAAGATTTATAAACTTCAGATAATTGAATTTTCGGTTGCGACATATTATTAACCTTTTTTTAACTTTTTGTAATGATTTTGTAACAATTTTATGTTAGATTGAAATTAACGATAAATAGAAATCGAACCATTTTAAATAAACAAGTTAAAATTTTTAATCAAGAAAACAATCAAATTATCATTTTATGGTGAACTCTCTTGCTGTTGGGGGGGAGGGTTGCTTAGATGTAAGCATAAATGTAAGAACCTGTAGCTTTGAACAGCTTCAGGAAATTCTAAATAATAAAAGTGAAGTTATTAAATTCAATCCGGCCAGTAAAAGAATTACTGAGGAAGGCTTTCCAGTTGAGCAAATAATAAAACTTCAATCTATTTTAGAGGAAAAAACCTTACCTAATAAAGCATTAGAACCAAGAACTCCATTAGCTAATTCATTCAAATATTTCAGTGAGGACTTAAATTCTATAGTTACTATTCTTGGTAAAAACCAATATAAAACTTATAATCTTGATATAGATGAAATTGAAAAACCTACTAGTTTGCTTGATGGCATCGCTTCAATTTGGCATAATATTTCAAGAAAAGGGCGAGAGACATAAAGAATGCTGCAATTAAAATCACAATTTTATTCCCAAAAATACTATAAAAAGTTCTTTTATTTAGGCTTGCGGGAAGGTTTCCATCAACCACGCCATACTTATTCAAATCTAGGCTTGCCATAATTCTCCCTAATGGATCAATTATAGCTGAAACCCCTGTATTTGCTGAACGAATAACGCTAATGCCCTCCTCAATCGCTCTCATTCTAGCTTGCTCTAAATGCTGATAAGGCCCTGAAGTTAAGCCAAACCAGCCATCATTAGTAACATTAAGAATAAATCTTGGCTTTTCTTCGCCTGAAAAATCCGCAACTTTTTTCGGGAAAATAATCTCATAACATATAGAAGGTGAAAAAGGCGGAATTTGTCCAACCTTAAGGGTTTCAATACCCTGCCCCATTGAAAAGTCCCCCATTCCGTGTGTAATTTTTTCTATGTTAGGAAAATATTTTCTGAAAGGAATATATTCACCAAACGGCACTAAATGGTGCTTATCATATTTAGTCTCAGAGAGAACCCCCTCTGAATCAACAAATTGGATTGAATTATAAACTTTTTGATTTTTTTCTTCGCCTTCAGTTCTTATTGTTCCTAAAGCCAAATAAGCTCCATAAGGGATTATATCTTTCAAATCTTCCAAAAATTCTGGATTTTTGGTTAGCACATAAGGTGTTGCAGCCTCAGGCCATACTATTAAGTCAGGAACAAAGGCTTTATCCTCATTTTCATCAACCGTAAGGGTGTAATACTTAAATAGATGATCGCCAATTTTTGCATTATCAAATTTTTCGTTCTGAGGAATATTCGGCTGCACAATACGAATTGAAATATTTTCAAATCTATCCTTATTCTCTGCAATTCTTTGACCACCCCAATATGAAAGCCAACTTATTATAAATGCAATAGGCATCAGATAAATAAGGCTTAGGCTTAACCTATATGGCGATTTATCTTTGATACTTTCTACAAAGGCATTGATAACCAGATAAGGGCTTAGAAAAACTATTAGAACAAATAGACTCAAACCATAAACGCCAAGAAAAGCAGCAATTTGAGAGAGATTAATATTTTTAAGGATTGTATAACCTGTTAAATTCCAAGGAAAACCAGTGAATAATTGCGATCGCAATATTTCGAATAAAACCCAAATGGAGCTGAAAAATAACACTTTCGCAAGTCCATTATATTTCAATTTATAAGTAATACTTGCCGCTAAACCTATGTAAATACTTAAATAAGCAGGTATTACACTAACCGCAAAAGGCACAAGCCAAGCGAATTTATCCGCTTCTACCAATAATGAATTTGAAATCCAATATAAGCCAGAAATATGATGACCAAATGCAAATAAAAAACCACCAAAGAAAGTTTTTAGTGGAGTTTTTAGAATATCTAAAATGATTAGGAACGCTGGAAAAGCAAGCATTCCCAACGCAAAGTAATTATGCGGTGCAAAGCATAGCGTGTATAAATACCCCAAAAATGGCAAAATCAAATAAAGCACTGACACTCAAAAATTTGTTCTAATTTATAACTACATCTTCTAGGAAAAAATCAATATATTCCGAGTTATTAAAGCTATTTTTACGAATTTTACCAAGTAGCGAGACATTTTTCATATAATTTTCTTCCAAAGCATTGCCAAGCGTAGTATTTTTGCCGTTAAATAAAATTCCTTTAACTGATTTTGAATTTACTTTTGCAAGATTTGCATCAGAAAAATAAAACCCAATATGCTTCTCTGCATAGGTTTTAAGCGAAACTATTTTCACATTCTCAACCAAAATTAATGGCTCAGAATTGCCAATTCCAAAGGGTGATAATTTTGAAATTTCATCAGCTAATTCTAAAGTTAACGCACTAGCTGGCAGAACCAAATTTGCCTTAACATATTTATTTGATTGATAAATTTTATAATCTTCTAAAAATTTTTGATGCAAATATTCTTCTAGTTTCTTAATATTTTCTTCTAATATTGAAAAGCCCGCCGCCATTTTATGCCCGCCACCAGCCAAAATTAACCCATCATTTTTTGCATTGATAATGCCACTACCAAAATCAATCCCATTCACACTTCTAGCAGAAGCTTTGCCAACGCCTTCATTCAGAGCAATTATGGCAGTAGGTTTATCAAATATTTCTTTAATTTTTCCAGCCACAATGCCAATTACGCCTTGATGCCAGTTTTTTGAAGCAAGCACTATGCACGCTAAATTTTCATCTTTTTTTGAAGCCATTTCTAATGCTTCTATAAAAATATTTTGTTCAATTTCTTGCCTTTCTTTATTAAGATTATTCAAGGTTTCAGCATATTCTAAAGCCTTAAATTGATTTTCTTCTGATAAAATTTTTGCACCAAGTGAGCAATCAGAAATTCTGCCCGCAGCATTAATTCTAGGGCCTATTAAAAACCCTAGCGAATAAACATCTGGAGCATTCTTCAAACCTGAAATATCCATAAGTGCTGATAAGCCTAGATTTCGCCTTTCAGCTAAAATTTTAAGCCCTTGCTTTACGAAAGCCCTATTTACGCCAGTTAAACTCATCACATCACAAATTGTGGCGAGTGAAACTAAATCTAAAAGATGCAATAAATTTATTTCTTCTATTGAAGTATTGCAGTAATACTTTTGTTTTTTTAACTCAGAATTTATCGCAACACATACTAAAAATGCAACGCCAGTAGCACATAAATTATTGAGTTTTGAATCATCATCTAACCTATTTGGGTTAACAACCGCAACAGCTTCTGGTAATACCGCATCACTCAAATGATGATCAATTACAATTACATCAAGTCCAATATTTTTTGCCTTTAGAATTGGCTCAAAAGCTAGAACGCCACAATCAACAGAAATTACCAAATCCGCCCCCTGATTTTTTAGATTTTTCAGAGCCTCAAAATTTACGCCGTAACCCTCTTTTATCCTATCTGGAATGTGAAATAAAATTTCAGACTTTAGCCCCCTAAAAAACCTTACAAGAAGTGCAGTTGCGGAAGCACCATCAACATCATAATCACCATATATTGCAATTTTTTGATTATTAATTATTGTAAAAATAATTCGCTCAACAGCCTTTTGCATATCCTTCAGAAGATAAGGATTTGGAAGATAATCCCTTATTTTTGGCTCTAAAAAATTTGGAATTTCATTTAGAGGAATATTTTTTTGCGATAAAATTCTTGCAAGAAAATCAGAAATAGAAAATTTTTGACACGCCGATTTTACATAATTCTCATCAAAATCAATAACTTGCCAAAACTTGCCCTTAACTGATAATTTATTTTCAAAATTGTGCATAAATTATTATATACAACAAAATAATTGTTAATTAAAAGATGAATTAAAGACTAGTAATTGTTAAGCTATAGTAAATTTATGTAGCTTTACACCGGAGTGTCACCCCGCATTTATTGCGGGGTTAATTATAAAACACGCTCTAAACTTAAGATTGTAGACACTTTCAACCATTAACCCCGCAATAAATGCGGGGTGACAATATTAGGATAATTGGTAAAATCTATGCTTAGTGAATAATTACAATTAAAGAAAATATTTTTCAAATGCAGATAGAAAGGAAAGGCTTATTACTTATTTTATCTTCTCCATCAGGGGCAGGCAAAACCACTAT
>JANRLM010000024.1 GCA_033762595.1 Rickettsiales bacterium | reverse complement strand
CAAGTTTGTGAAATGACGATTGATGTTGCGATGGATTGGTTCAATCAACTTCCAAAAAAACTTAGTGTAACTCACAATAAAATTGCAGAAAGAATCTTAAAAGAAATTCAGCTTCGCCTAGCTTTCTTAAACGATGTTGGGTTGGATTATCTAACTTTATCCCGTTCTTCTGGCTCGCTTTCGGGTGGTGAAAGTCAAAGAATTCGCCTAGCTTCTCAAATTGGCTCTGGTTTGAGTGGTGTTTTATATGTGCTTGATGAACCCTCAATCGGCTTGCATCAATGCGATAATGATAAATTAATTAATACACTTCGTTCGCTTAGAGATTTGGGTAATTCCGTGATAGTGGTTGAACACGATGAAGATACAATGCGTGCGGCTGATCACCTTATTGATATTGGCCCAGGGGCTGGTATTCACGGCGGTAATATAATCGCACAAGGCACACCTGCTGAAGTTGCCAAGAATAAAAATTCTATCACAGGAAAATATTTGTCAGGTGAATATGAAATAAAAATTCCTAAACGAAGAAAATTTGAAAAAGAGAGATATATCCGCTTAAAAGGTGCAAGAGCCAATAATCTTAAGAATGTTGATGTTGAAATTCCAATCAAAAAATTTAGTGCAATAACTGGCGTTAGCGGTAGTGGAAAATCTTCACTCATTCTAAAAACTTTATATAAAGCTTCAGCAAAATTTTTGAATGGTGCTTATAAATCAATGCCGGGGCATTATGACTCCCTAACAGGGCTTGAATATGTTGATAAAGTTATTAAGATTGATCAATCCCCAATCGGCAGAACGCCTCGCTCAAACCCTGTAACTTATACTGGTGCGTTTAATTTTATTAGAGATCTATTCGCAGCAATTCCTGAATCAAAAGCTAGGGGCTATAAATCTGGTCGTTTCAGCTTCAATGTTAAAGGCGGGCGATGTGAAACTTGCCAAGGTGATGGAATGATTAAAATTGAAATGCACTTCCTGCCTGATGTCTATGTTACTTGTGATACCTGCAAAGGTGCAAGATATAACAGGGAAACTCTAGAGATAAAATATAAAGGTAAAACAATTTCTGACATACTTGAAATGAATGTTGAGGAAGCTGAGCAATTCTTTAAGGCACAACCACTTATCCACGAAAAATTAAAAGCCTTGCTAGATGTTGGTTTGGGATATGTTAAACTTGGGCAAAGTGCAACTACACTTTCAGGCGGTGAAGCCCAAAGAATAAAACTTGCAAGAGAACTTTCTCGCAAATCAACTGGTAGAACTTTATATATCCTTGATGAACCAACCACTGGCCTACATTCGCATGATATTTCTAAACTGCTTGATGTTCTGCATAGGCTAGTTGATGCGGGCAACACAATGATTGTTATTGAGCATAATCTAGATGTTATCAAAACCGCTGATTATGTGGTTGATGTTGGTCCTGGTGGTGGCTCAAAAGGTGGAAAAATAGTTGGTTGTGGTCTACCTGAAGATATTGCAAAAATCACAGAAAGCCAAACAGGTAAATATCTAAAAAGAATTTTAGAAAAAACCAAAAAGAAAAAAGCCGCTTAGTTGAATACTAATAATCCAAAAATTTATTGGTGATTGGGTAGCGTCTATCACGGCCGAAGGGCTTGCTTGAGATTTTAACACCTGGTGCAGATTGCCTGCGTTTATATTCTGCTTTATGCACCATTTTTTCAACATCATAACAAGTTTGTGGGTTAAAACCCTCTGATACAATATCTTCCACAGATTTATCCATCTCAACCATTTCATAAAGAATTTTATCAAGCACTTCATATTTTGGCAGAGTATCTTCATCTTTTTGATTCGGGCGAAGCTCCGCACTTGGTGCTTTGGTAATAATTCTGTTTGGAATTAAATTTAATTTTTTGAGTTTGGTTTCTTGCGGAAGATTTGAATTTCGCCATTTTGCGATTTCATAAACTCTAGTTTTGTATAAATCTTTTATAAGATTATACCCTCCACACATATCGCCATAAAGCGTGCAATAACCAACTGCAACCTCACTTTTATTGCCAGTTGAAAGCAACAAATGACCAAATTTATTTGATAAAGCCATCAAAACATTTCCCCTAATGCGAGCTTGTAGATTTTCTTCTGCAACGCCAGATTTTGTATCTTTGAAAAAAGGTTTGAGGGATTTTTCAAACGCAACGCAAAGTGGCTCAATATCAATAAAATCTAGCTTAACGCCTAAATTACTTGCAAGATATTTTGCATCTTCAACGCTTTCATCTGAGGTATATTTTGAAGGTAGCATAACAAGTTTAACTTTATCCGCACCCAACGCATCAACTGATGCAACCGCAGAAATGGCGGAATCTATACCGCCGCTTAATCCCAAAATCACACCTGGGAAGCCATTTTTATGGATATAATCTCTTAGGGCAAGCATCATAGCTTGATACATATGCTCTGGCTCATTTATAATAGTTTGATGTTTTGGCTTAGCTTTGATGATTTCGTCAGTATCATAAAGGGTTACATCTTCTCTAAAAAAATCCATCTGATCAAACACTTTGCCGTTGCCAGCCATCGCAAAACTGCCACCATCAAATACTAAATCATCGTGGCCACAAACTTGGTTGACATATAAAACTGGAATATTTCCACCCGCTTTAGAAGCCACAGAGGCAATTTCCATTCTCTTTGCGTGCTTGCGTCGTTCAAATGGCGAGGCATTCACGGATAAAATAAACTCAGCTCCTTTCAGCCCAGACGCGTTTTCTTTGCTCCAAGTATCTTCGCAAATTAACATACCAATAGTTTTGCCTTTATACTTAAAAGGCTTAGGTTTTGTGCCACCTTCAAAAACTCTTTTCTCATCAAAAACTCCGTAATTTGGCAGATCATATTTATATTGTTTATAGATAATTTTTCCCTTTGAAACTATAAGTGCGGCGTTATAAATTTTGCCATTTTGCTTCCAAGGCGTGTTGATTAAAATATCAGCCTTTGCTGTTTTTGTAGCTTGGATAATTTTGTTTGTATAATCAAGCGATTTCTGAACAAATTCAGGGCGTGCTACCATATCCTCCCCCGGATATCCGCATACGCATAATTCAGGAAATACGACTAAATCAGCGTTTTGATTTTCCTTAAAAACTTTTATTATTTTGTCAGTATTGTGGGCAAAATCCCCCACCGTAAAGTTTAATTGTGCAAGTGCAATTTTCATAAATTGATATAAATTATTATAAGTGAAAAATAAATAAAATCTTAAGAAAATCAAAGAAATATAATTGTTTTATATAAATATTCTCAATTATTTTTAAGCTTATTGCATAAAATTTTTAATGCCTGGGGATAGATTTGATGTTCAGCTTTGTGGATTTTTTCTGAAAGGCTTTCTTCAGTTTCTTCATCTGAAACTTCAACCGCTTTTTGCATTATAATTTCACCGCTATCAATTTCTGGTGTTACCAAATGCACGCTACAACCCGTAACTTTTACGCCAAAATCAAGTGCATCTTTAACCGCACTCCCACCCTTAAATGAGGGCAGAAGCGATGGGTGGATATTCAACATTCTACCCTCCCATTTATTAACAAAATCAGCGGTGAGAATTCTCATAAACCCAGCAAGGCATACTATTTCAATCTTATTTTGAATAAGCTGGCTGTGGATTTCATGATCAAACCCATCACGGGTTTTGAAATTTTTATGATTGATTATAGAAGTTTTTATTCCTGCCCTTTCAGCCCTAACAATACCAAAAGCATCAGGTTTATTGGATATAACCAAAGAAATTTCCGCAGGAAAACTCTCATCATTCCTTGAGGCGTCAAGCAAGGCTTGCAGATTTCCGCCATTTCCTGAAATTAAAACCGCTGTGCGAAGCTTGTTAGACATTATATAATTTTATTCAATCCCTACAATATGTTAGAATTATTGTAAAACCATTTTTATCTTAACTATTTATTAACCTTTTTATAGTATATTATTGTATAATTTCCACATTATAATTAAATTTTAACACCCCAATTACACTATTGATGTTTGACTTATGAAATTTAATCATAAATTAGAAGATTTAATTAGAAATTTATTAAAAGAAATTCCATCTTTAGCAGAGAATGGTTGTTTTGGAGATTTTTGTTCTAAGGTTGATTCTGTAAATCATTTGTTCTTGTCTGCCGTTAACAGAAAATATCCTAATATTGATGATAAATCTACCACTTATATTCCAACAAGATTATGGGAAGATTTTGTTGAAAGAATTGAAGATGCGTCTCTAAAAGAGAAATTGCAAGTTTTTAAAAAAAGAAACCTGTCATTTTTTGGTAAACAAAATAAACCAGTAGTATCTTTTAATACACCCAATATAAAATCACTGACTTT
>JANRLM010000023.1 GCA_033762595.1 Rickettsiales bacterium | reverse complement strand
GTGAACTTCCAAGCCGATTACAACTTCCCACAAGCCAGTTTTTCCCTGCACTAAATTTGATTTTGATTCTACCATTTCAAAAATTTATTTTTTAGAAAATGGAATTACATCAATATTTTAATTAAATCAAGATGATATAAATTTGAAACTAGAAACTAGAAAAATCAGCTCTAAACTTTTGGCATAGTTTTCTTGAGGCTTTCGCGTTCAGAAAATTTATCAAACCAAGTAGCAAGTTTAGCATGTTTTTCACGCCATTTATAATCAGTAAGCCTGAAAGAAATATAACCAAGTGCTGAAGCAGTTGAAATCTCAGCGAGGGTGAAAAGCTGCTCAGTATGAAAAGTTTTACAGATTCTATCCAGCATATCAAATCCTCTATCTAAAATTTCATAGTATTTTCTGAGGGTTGTTTCGTCTTTCTTATCTGATGGTTTATTATTTTCAAAATAGATTTTTATTGCAGATTCAACCATTCCATCAGTTAAGGCTTCAGTGCGAAGAACTTCAATTCTATAAGAAATTTGCGAAGGAATTAACTTCGGATTATCATTCAAACCATCAATATATTCACAAATTACTGGGCTATCATAAATTGCGTGACCATTTTCAAGCACTAGAGTTGGCACTTGCCCAAGCGGGTTTGCTTCAATCAATTCTTTTGGTTTATTTGCTAAATCAACAGGGATAATTTTTATTTTGCTTTCTAAACCCTTTTCAATAGCCATTATTACGGCTTTTCTAGCAAAAGGTGAACGATTTGTGAGGTATAATTTCATAAAGGTTATTTTTTATATGATAATACAAAAGGGAGTTTTTAGTGCAAGTAGCAAATTATTTACCTTGATTTGATGATATGATAGAATGGTATAGCAAAGAAATTATAGCATAATGAGTATTATTTTATCTGAAAATACTGAAAATTTAATCAACAAAAAAATCACAAGTGGGTTATACAATTCTGCTGATGATTTAGTTTGTGAAGCACTTTCTTTGCTGGATAAACAGGAAGCCTATAAATATTACATTAATTCTGCACTTGAAGAGGCAGAAAATTCCTTTGAAAAAGGTGAGTTTTACACAGAAGAGCAAGTTAAAAATCATATGAGTTTAGTTAGGGAAAATTTTCTAAATTCTCAAAATCTGTAAGATTAATTATGTTTTATCAAAGCAAGCATTAAGCGATATAGATTCTATATGGCTAAGAATTGCAAAGGAAAATATTAAGGCAGCTGATAGTCTAACTATAGAATTTTATAAGGTTTTTGAAATGCTTGCTTTATTTCCTCTATCTGGAAGCTTAAAGCCAGAATTTACTAACAAGTATTATAGATGGTTTCCAGTTCATAATTATTGGATAGCATATATTCCAGACTCAAGCCCAATCAGGATTGCAAGAGTTATTAATTCTTATAGAAATATTCCTTATTTCTTCAAAAACTAAACTCAAACATACTGGCTTTGCCTTGGTTAGCGGTTATTAGCTTGCCGTTTTCCATTATAACATTGCCACCGATAATTGTATGGGTTGGGCAACCTTTGAAAGTTCTGCCGTGATAAGGCGTCCAGCCACTTTTATTAGCCATATCTTCATCACGGATTAAAATTTCTTTGTTCATATCAACGATTGTGAAATCTGCATCATAGCCAACAGCAACCTTGCCTTTGCCTTTCACGCCCCAAATTGTTTCAAGGCAGGAGGACATAGTTTGCACTACTTTTTCAAGCGGGATATATCCCTCATTCACAAAATGGAGCATAAGCGGAACAATCGTCTGCACGCCCGGCATACCAGAAGGGCTTTGTGGATAAGGCTTCGCCTTTTCAGGGAGCGTATGAGGTGCGTGGTCAGAGCCAATAACATCAACGATGCCATTTTGAACGGCCTTCCATAGGCCTTTGCGGTTTTCTTTATCACGGATTGGCGGATTCATCTGAATGCGAGAGCCTAGCGTTTCATAATCTTCATCAGAAAAATAGAGGAATTGTGGGAGGATTTCTATTGTTGCGACATCTTTATTTTTTGCCAAGAAATCCATTTCTTCAGCGGTTGAAATATGAAGAACATGAACTTTTGCACCAGTTTCGCGAGCTATTTTTATCAAGCGATTTGTCGCAATTATTGCAGATTCTTTATCACGCCAAATTGGGTGAGCACGAGGGTGGGCAATCTCTTCCGCGATATATTTTCTATCACGCAAACGGAAATTATCCTCTGAGTGAATTGCAGAACGCCTCTTAGATTTTTTCAAAATATTGCGGATTGCCTCATCTTCCTCAACCAGTAAATTGCCAGTTGATGCACCCATAAAAATTTTAATACCGCAACAGCCTTTCAAGGTTTCAAGCTCATGCCAGTTAACATTAGCCTCAGGCGTTCCGCCAATATAGAAAGCGTAATTGCACCAGCTTCGGCCTTCCATTCTTTGCAATTTATCTTCAATTGCTGCTTTTGTGGTGGTTGAAGGGTTAGTGTTTGGCATTTCAAAAACACCAGTAATTCCGCCAAGAACAGCACCGCGAGTGCCTGCCTCTAAATCTTCTTTATACTCCAAACCCGGTTCACGCATATGCACTTGCGTATCCACAAGCCCCGGTAAAACATGCAAATTTTCAGCGTTTATAATTTGTTTTGCTTGTGATTCTGGAAAGAAACCAATCGCAACTATTTTTCCATTTTCAATTGCAACATCAGCTTTTTGCCTGCCATTTGCGTTTACTATCGTGCCATTTTTTATAAGTAGTGAGAACATAGTTTTTTATATTAAGGTTAAAAAAAGTTTGTCATCTTGAGCTAAGCGAAAGACCTAGATTCTTCGCTTAGCTCAGAATGACAATAGAAAAAAATTTCTACATAATATAGGCTGCTTGGAGCAAGTTTTTTGTATAGTCATTTTCAGGGTTAGAGAAAATTTTTTCCGTTTCCCCTTGCTCAATAATTTTGCCGTTTTTAAGCACGATTACATAATGGCTTAGGCTTTTAACCACCCGCAAATCGTGGCTTATAAAGATGTAAGATATTTTATACTCTGATTGTAAATCTTTCAAGATGCGTAAAATTTCTGCTTGGTTTATCAAATCTAAAGCACTCGTTGGTTCATCTAAAACAATTATATCTGGGTTAAGAATTAAAGCTCTTGCTATGCAAACCCTTTGCTTTTCACCACCTGATAATTGGTGCGGATATCTGGTTAAATAACTTCTTGGAAGGTTCATTTTTTCAATCATTTCCGCGATATATTCATCAAGTTCAACATCAGTAATGTTGATATGGTTATGATATTTGAAATGTTTTCTATGAGCAATTACGCCCTCTTTAATGATATCCGCAATTGTCATTCTCGGGTTAAGGCTAGAGTAAGGATCTTGAAACACAACTTGGAGCTTCCTTCTGAAAGGTCTGAATAAAAATTCTGGAAGCCTTGAAACCCTCTTATGTTTTAGAAAAATTCTTCCTTTTGATGGAACTAATTTTAGAACGCCTTTCGCAAAGGTTGATTTTCCGCTGCCAGATTCCCCAACAACTGCAATGGTTTGCCCTTTATAAAGATTAAGTTCAAAATTTTTAAGTGCTTTGAAATATTTGTTTGTAGAGCCAAAAATACTTTTTCCGATGCCATATTTTACAGAAAATTTTTCAACTGATAAAACTTCCTGCATAGGTTCTGGAACTGGTTTTGGCCTACCACTTGGCACTGATGCCATTAGTTTTTTTGTGTAATCGTGAGAGGGGTTTTCCAAAATTTGCTTTGCTTCACCTTGCTCAACAATTTTGCCATTATGCATAACGGCAATTCTATCAGCGATATTTGCAACAACGGTTAAATCGTGGGTTATAAGCAATATTGAGAGAGATTTTTCCGCTCTTAATTTTTTAAGTAATTCAAGAATTTCCTTTTGAATTGTAACATCTAGGGCGGTTGTTGGCTCATCAGCGATAAGTAAATCAGGGTGGTTTGCCAGTGCCATTGCAATCATTATTCTTTGTCTTTGCCCGCCTGAAAGCTCATGCGGAAAGGCATCAAGCCTATCTTTCAAAATTGAGAGTTCAACATCATCAAGCAGATGCTCAATGCGTTTTTGGATTTTTCTTTTACCAAGTTTTTGATGAAGTTCTATCGCCTCAGCAAGCTGTTTGCCTATTCTATGTAAGGGGTTTAGGCTAGTCATAGGATCTTGAAATATCATTGATATTTTATCGCCCCTAATGCTTCTTAGCTCAGATTCTGGGAGTTCTAGCAGATTATCAGTTTCTTTTTCGCCATCTGTATAATTTATGCTACCTGAAATATCAAAATTACCAATGAATTTCGTAAGACCCAAAACTGAATTCGCAGTTAAGGATTTTCCACTGCCACTTTGGCCAACTAAAGCAAAAACTTCACCTTTATTGATTGAGAAATTAACATCATCAACCAAAATATTATTGCTAGTTTTTATTGTTAAATTATTTACATCTAGTATTTTCATACAAAACAAAATAACTTACTTTTACACAAGTGGCAAATTATTCTTATACATTACAAACGGAAAATATAATTGTTAATGTCCGCCCTGAATATTTAGAGTTGGAATCTTCGCCGATAGATAATCACTATGTTTGGGCTTACCATGTGAAGATTGAAAATAAAGGCGATGAGGCAGTTCAGCTTATCACAAGATATTGGCATATTACTGATGGTAGGGGGCTTGTGCAGGAAGTAAATGGCCACGGAGTTGTTGGGCTTCAACCAGTTATTGAGCCTAAGGGTAAGTTTGATTATGCAAGCTCGGTTTCCTTAAATACTCCATCAGGTTTGATGCACGGTCATTACGAGCTAAAAAACAGCGATAACTCCCTTAAAAAAGTTTTAATACCTGTCTTTTCGTTGGATAGCACAGAACAACTAAGAATGCCTAATTGATTGATTTTTGGGGCTATCTATGTTAGTATCTCGTATTGTAAAAAAGTTATTATGAGCGATTTAGAAACATCGTGTAATGTTAATTTATCTAAAGGTTCACCATCTCCAAATATTACGCAAACTACTACAGCAGATGATTCCGTCTATAATTTTTTAATACAAAATTATTTTACTAAGGCAGAAAATAGGCTTCCAAAAAAGAAAAAAGATCCTGATCCAAATAAAGTTTTTTCCGATAAGATGTTAGGAGATATTTGGGATTTTGAAAAGCCAGTTAGAGTTTCAAATTTTATTGAAAATATTATAAGGGTTGTTCACGCTTGGCCTGATAGGGCTGGTAGGCCTCAATATAACCATATATTAGCAGTTTATGCACAAGCAACTTTAAGGGGTTCAAAACTTCTTGATCAAACTATTGATAAACTATTAGAAGGTAATTTAGAAAATCTTTCTATAGAGCAAATGCGTTCAATATTGCCAAAAGATAAACAGCATATTCTAAATGGATATATTGATGGCAGATCAATTGGTTTTGAAGAAAATGGTGGCATTGAAAAGCTAAAACAAGAATTAAAGCCATATTTAGCTAAGGCGGTTAAAAAAGGTAAGTTTAAATATACCTCAGAGCAAGAGGAAAAATTTTATACTTATGATGATTATAAAACTCATCAATTTTTAGCCCTAATTCACGATGTTGTTGAAGATAAGCATTTAACTATTGAACAGCTTGAAAGAATTGCCAAAAGTGGCGGTAAGGAAAATAAATATCTTCTGCGTGCTATCAAACTCTTGCCATATTTGGATAAAAATAAGTATGTTAATGATAACGGGGTTTTTGTAATTGAAGAAGATAAAGCTAAAGAAACAATTAGAAAACTAGCAGATTATTACCTTGAGAATCAACCAAATAGGCATGTCAATACTTCTCGCTATGATATTGAAAATTTAGATTATGTAGAAATAATCCAATATAAAGCAGGTTATTCAGATGAGATCGTTAGAAGAATGGAAGAAGATAATTTATCTGGAAAGGAAAAGTTTCTAGTTTTAGATGTAAAAGAAATTGATCAAAACCATAATAAAAGTAGCCCTCGTAATGAATTTGATAAAATGAGAGGAAAGAAGTTGGCTTCTTCTTTTAGTAGAGGCTATGAAATTTCTTCACAGCAACAGGCGATTATTGATACAAAGGTAGAAGAAATGGATAATTTGAGAAAAAAATCTCGCACTAATATTCTAAAATATAATTTTTGCGTTGATGCCATTAGAAAAGTAAAAGCAAGTCTAAAGTTTTGTATGGATTATACTTGCACAGGTTTGGCAAATGTTCATTTTAATAGCTATGAAATGGCTGGAATGGGTTTTAGTAGAGATTTTGCAAGCCAAGACC
>JANRLM010000022.1 GCA_033762595.1 Rickettsiales bacterium | reverse complement strand
TTATTGAAGAAGAATAAGTATTAAAATTATTCTCAACTAAATATGAGTGGATTTTTAGATTATCAGAAATGAAAAAGCATTCAGGATTTTTAAGGCTTTCAAGGTCTGCAACATTAATTAATTTTCCATTAGATAAATTATCAATTAAACCCCTTTTATCAAATTCAAAAATATAAATTTCATCTCTATTAGCATTAATAATTGAATAGACTCTTTCAGCAGAAATTTCTGCTTTTTTGGTAAAATTTTGGATATGTGCTTCAAAAGAAGTAACCCCTATAAAAGGCTTTTTGAGAGCGTAAGATATTGCCTTCACCGCACTCAAACCAATTCTAATGCCTGTAAAACTACCAGGGCCAATATTAGCGGAATACAAATCAATTTGATTATAATTTAGATTAGCTGATTTTAAGCAATCTTGAATCAGATTAATAAGTTTTTCGGCTTGGCTTTCTCTGTTAAAATCCTGAACTAAAGCTAAAGTTTCATTATCTTTTTTGATGCAAATTGAAGCATTGCCAAAGGCAGTATCTGTCGCAAGAATATACATTCTTACTTACAAACTTCTTTCATTTTATTAACAGCCGCTGTAAAGCCCGCAAGCCTATATGTATCAGTTGCATATGTTCCAATTTTGGAAGTTCCTTTAGTAGTTAAATTATTACCATTTTTCATTCTTTGAACAATTTGGTTATCAGTTGAGTTATCTTTAGCCCAAGCCATTTGTGGAGTTTGTGCAGAGGTAAAAAATCTAAAATTATGCTTTCTATCAATTGAAATTTCAACTTCACTATTTTCTTTATATGGAAAGCCAGAATTAACGCTAACTTCCGCTTGATTATTACCCCTTAGAGTAACCAAAACATAAGGCTCACCGCGTTTTCTATAATTGCCAGTTTTGTTGTATGGAACACTTGTTGCATAGCAAACATTCTTGCCATCTTGGTTAGTTTTGAAAACACCCCAATACTTAAACTCACCAATAAATTCTTGAGAATTAGCAGAATTTGCAAGGAATAAAGCAACAAGTAAAATAAAAATATTTCTCATTTTTTTGAATTTTATAGTTAATAAAACATTTGGATATTATATAAAAAATTTTTTAGTGCAATTATCTATTTTGATGTGTAAATAGGTTTTATTTTTTAGAAACGAATTTTACTAATGCATTTATATATGAATAAAATATTTTTTTCATTAATCAATTTTTTAACACCAGCTATTTTATTTGCCCAAGAAATTTCTGATGCTGATACTACTAACGCAGAAACTGCAAAAGCACCGGGAATAGAATCTCTGCTATTTCAGCTTCTTATAATCTTTTTGATTTTTTATTTCCTGCTAATTAAGCCGCAAGCAAAAAAGGCAAAGATGCATCAAGCCTTAGTTGCATCTCTTAAAAAAGGTGATGAAGTTCTTACAAATGGCGGGATTTACGGCAAGGTTTCAAAATCTAAAGAAGGTGAAAAAACTATTGAAATTGAAATTGCTGAAAATGTTTCAATAAAAATTGCAAGGTCATCTGTGCAAGAAATTCTTAACCTTACAGAAGAAAATAAGGAAGCTACTAAGGAAAAATCTGTAAAAGATAAAAAGAAAAAATAATCTATAATTTTATTTCACTATGCTTAACTTCCCTAATTGGAAAATTTTATTTGCTGCAATTGTTTGTTTGTGGGGCTTTTATCAAGCAAGCGGTAATTTTATTTCTGAGGAAACGAGAAAAAATAATTCCTTTTTACCTCAGCAAACTATTCGTCTAGGTCTAGATTTACAAGGCGGATCGCAATTACTGCTAGAAGTTGATTTTGAAAACTTCCTGAAAAACCAGCTTGAAGTTTTAAGTGATGATTTAAGAAGAAGCTTTAGAAAAGGGAAAATTGGCTATAAAAATTTGAAAATTTCTAAAGATAAAGAAAAAATATACAAAATTACACTTGGCCTAATTGAGAATTCAAAATTTGATAATCTTAAGGCTCAAATTAGAGAGGTTTCCTCAGAGTTTTCAGTTGAAGAAAATAAAAACATCGTTGAAATTTTCTATAATTCAGATGTGCTAAAAAATCTTAAGCGAGATGTTTTAGAAAAATCTATTGAAATTGTTCGCCGTAGAGTTGATGAAACTGGCACTCGAGAGCCAATAATTCAAATGCAAGGTGATAGTAGAATTTTACTACAAGTGCCGGGTTTAGATAACCCTGAATCTCTTAAAAAACTTCTTGGTAAAACTGCAAAAATGACTTTCCATTTAATGGATAATTCAAACCCTTTTGCGGTTGGAGTAAATAGGGCAAAACCGGGTTATCTTCTTCTTTCAAGTGCAATCTCACAAGAAAAAGGAAATTTTCTTGTTAAAAAGGAAGTTGAAATTAGCGGTGAAAGCCTGATTGACGCTCAAGCAACTTACAATGAAGGGCAACCGGTTGTTAGCTTCAAATTTAATAATCAAGGTGGGAAAAAATTTGCTAAAGTTACCGCTGATAATGTTGGCAAGCCATTCGCAATTGTGCTTGATGGCAAGGTTATCACCGCACCTAGAATTAATGAGGCTATTTTATCTGGCTCTGGCATAATTTCAGGTAGTTTTACAATTGAGGAAGCAAATGATTTAGCCCTGCTTCTTCGCTCTGGAGCTTTGCCTGCACCACTTTCAATTTTAGAGGAGAGATCAGTTGGCCCTTCACTTGGTAAAGATTCTATAGAATCAGGCTCAAAAGCATCTCTTCTTGGGGCTGGTTTGATAATGCTTATAATGTTTGCAATCTATAGAAAATTTGGGTTTTTTGCGAATATCGCACTTTTCATAAATTTGGTTTTAACTATTGCACTTTTATCTTTATTCAATGCAACCCTTACATTGCCCGGAATCGCTGGGATTGCCCTCGGGCTTGGTATGGCGGTTGATGCAAATATTTTAATTTATGAGAGAATAAAGGAAGAAATTAAACTTGGAAAATCCCCCTTTGCAGCGATAGATTCAGGCTTCAAAATGGCACTTGCAACTATTGTTGACTCAAACTTAACAACAATAATTTCAACAATAATTTTGTTTATTTATGGCTCTGGCGTTATAAAAGGCTTTGCGGTTACACTTACGATTGGAATAATTTGCTCTATGTTTTCAGCAATAATGCTAACTAAGATGCAAATTTTCCTTTGGGCTAAATACACCAAACCAAAAACCCTTAGAGTATAATCTAATATTATAATATATATTAAACTTGCCAACTTAGCTTAAGTTCTTTCGCGGCTTTTACTTCGTCTAGGCGTTTGCGAGGGGAGGAGACTGGGTTTGCGTGAAGCTCTTCTGCATCTTTTCCGCCTTGTTTCGCAACCAACGCAATTTTCTTAAGCACCGCAATCAATCTATCAAGTGATTGCTTGCCCTCAGTTTCAGTAGGCTCAACAAGCATTGCAGCTTGCACAACTAATGGGAAATAAACTGTCATTGGGTGAATGCCATATTCAACCATGGTTTTTGCAATATCCATAGTGGTAACGCCGTTTTCTTTCTGGAATTTATCATTCATCAAAAATTCGTGCATACAGAAATCATCAAACGGAATATTGTAATAATCTTTGAGAGATGCACGCACATAATTTGCGTTAAGAACGGCTTCCTCAGCAACGCGTTTCAAACCATCACCACCA
>JANRLM010000021.1 GCA_033762595.1 Rickettsiales bacterium | reverse complement strand
GATGCCTCATTTGCATCATTGCTTGCATTTGTTTTAGGTTTTGGTTTTGTTGCTTGAACTTCTGCATTTTCAGGCTTTGAAGGCGTTGCAACAATTACATTATCATCAAATAACCCCCAAGCACCTGAATTATCTATAACTTCTTTTTTCTTTCTTGCCTCTTCTGCATATTCTTCAAACAAACCCCAAGAGCCATCTTCGCTTTCCACAGGGCTTGAAACATTTGTAGGCAAATCAGTTTTTGTTTCTTGAATAATCTCAAGCTCGCATTCATCTTCAACGAACTCAAAAACTTCTTTTACTTTTGCTAAATTATCTTTTGTTTGCAGAAAAATCTCCCAAGTAAAGTAGCAATCTAATGGCGTTAAATTTGTGAGCGATTGAATTTTAGAAACATCACAAGAAACATTATAATTAATCGCATTTTTTACTAATTCTCTGATAATATAAAGTGGTTCATTACCACTTTCAAAAAGCTCTCTAAATGGGCGAAATTTTATTTTATATTGATAAAAATCAGGCTGGATTTCTTTCTGCTTTTCTTCTGCAATCTTTTTTTCTTCTGCTTTCGGAGATATTTTAGCAGTAGTATTTTTTTCACTCATAGCTTTTAAGCGAGAGAGTAATTCATCTTCATAACCCTCAGGGGCTTCTTCATTATTTTGGGCAGCCGAGATAAAAATTTTCAGAACATCAACTGATTTAAGCAATGCATCAATAATATCTTCACTTAGATTTATTTCATCATTACGAACGGAATCCAGCAAAAATTCTAATATATGAGTAAATTTAACTAACCTATCAAAACCAAATGAACCCGCACCACCCTTTATGGAGTGTGCACAGCGGAAGATTGCGTTTATATCTTCTTTATCAGGGTTTTCTGTATCAAGGTTCATCAATTTACTTTCCATATCTTCAGAAAGCTCAGATGCTTCAGTGATAAAGGTTTCCTTAAATTGTTCTAAATCATTCATTTTTTAAGTTTTTGAAAATATCTAAATATATCAATCCTTCACCCCGCATTTATTGCTGGGTTAGCTACAAAACACCCTCTTAACTTTACTTCAAGCTCTCCAACCATTAACCCCGCTAACCAAGTGCGGGGTGACAATAGCGAATACTAAACTGGGCAAACTTTTTTAACCACCTCAACTAATTTCTCAGGCTGGAATGGCTTTACAATCCAACCGCTAGCACCAGCCTCCTTGCCTTCCGCTTTTTTATTAGCGTCCCCTTCAGTTGTTAGCATTAAAATTGGAATCGTTGCAAAAGCTGGGTTTTTCCTGATATTTCTAATCATATCCAACCCATTCATATTTGGCATGTTGAGATCTGTGATTATTAAATCCAACTTATTTGCGTTAGCCACCTCTAAACCTTTTACTCCATCCTCAGCCTCAAGCATTGTGTAGCCAGCATTTTTGAGCGTGAAGGAAACCATATCCCTCATAGTTTTTGAATCATCAACCGTAAGCACAGATTTAGCCATATTATCCCCTTAAATTATTTAAGTTTTCTTGCAACCCGAGATCTGCAAAGGCTTTTTCAAAAGCCTCAGAAATCTCATTAAAAATTATTTGAATATTATTTTCCTTCGCTTCCTTATCCGCAGAAATTATGATTTGCACACAAGGCGTTGTGATGCGAGTTACATCAGAGGCATCAAAGAAAATATTATTTTCAGCAGAAGAAATATGCGATTGCATTTCACTATAGAATTTTTCAGCGTAAGAAATATCCATCAACTCTTTTAGTTTAATAACATTAGATTTTTTTGGCTTGCTTACCACTTGCTTTGATGGAGTTTTTTTTGAAACTTTATTTATTTTTTTTGCCATTATTTTTTTAATTAAAATAATTCAACATCATCACTTGAAACTTTATCAGCTTGTGAATTTGGTACAAAGCCAACCTCAGAGGGGTCATTTATCAATTTTAGAGATTTTAATATCTCTAAATAATTATCCCTAATCTCACCAAGCTTGATTAAATTCATTATATCTTTTGACAAATCTTTGTTAAGATTTCCTTCAAGCAAACTATATTTTCCCGCAATAAAATTATCTAAATTGCTTGCGATATCACATGCGATAACTAAATTTTGCGAAACCCTATCTTGGAACTGAATACCCACTATTGCTTGCGACGCACCATCATTTATTCTTTTCGAAAAAGCCTCTAACAAATTTTTATCAGGCGTTGAATTTTCTGATAAATATTTTTGCATTTTTTTTGACTCACTCGCTATTTGAGTTAAACCCTCACTCAGCAATAAAATATTATCTTCAAGTAATTTGTTTACTGATGGAATAATTTTCTCAACCACATTTAACGCCCCTCTAATAGAGGCCAAATCAGCAAGGTTTTCAGAATTATCTTCAAATTTATTTTCTAATTTTTTCACTACTGATTTATTTTTTAGCTGCATACTTTATTAATTGTAGCAATTAGAACTTCAGGATTGAAAGGCTTAACTATCCAGCCAGTAGCACCAAGTTTTTTACCTTCTTTCTTCTTATCATCACCGCCTTCAGTTGTTAAAACTAAAATTGGCGTGAATTTGAATTCATCTTTTTCACGAAGGTTTTTTATAAGCTCCAGCCCGTCCATATTTGGCATATTGATATCAGTAACTATAACATCAAATTTTTTACCTTTAGAAACATTGAGAGCCTCAACACCATCACCAGCGAGGGTTACATCAAAATCTTCTTCTTTCAGGGCAAGGCTAACCATATTTCTCATTGTAAATGAATCATCAACAACTAGTGCAGAACGCTTAGACATATAAAATTAAGTTGGTTAGAAATTATAAATTACAATATTTTATATCTAATAAAAAACTATTTTAGTTTGAATACAAATACAACTTTAGATTTAATTGTATAAAATTTGAAATTTTTTCTAGATGTGCTTTTTTAGACGCTATTTCGCTAAATCAATTTGCGAGGAGATGTAGGCTTGGTTTTTATTCTGCCAGCCTTCAGTAACTTTTACGAATAAGAATAGATGAGTTTTTTTACCAAGAATATTTTCAATATCTTTTCTGGATTCCTCACCGATTTTTTTAATCATAGAGCCGGCTTTGCCGACGATAATTTTTTTATGCATCTCAGAATTTGTAATAATTGCTTGGTGTATTTTTATTGACTTTTCAGACTCCTCAAATTTTTCATTTTCAACATAAAGCCCATATGGAAGCTCCTCTTGCAGAGCATTAAAAAGTTTTTCACGAGTGATTTCCGCGCATAAAAATTGCGTTTGAATGGTTGAAATTTCATCTTCTGGAAATTGCCAATCACCACTTGGAAGGCTTGTAGCAAGATATTTTTCAAGCTCTAAAACGCCATCATTTTTAGAAGCGGAAATCATAAAAACCTTTTGAAAGTCAGCTTTTTCTGAAATATTTTTTGCGATCTCAAATAATTTAGTTTTATTTATCAAATCAATTTTATTAAGCACCAAAATTTTAGGTGATTTATGTTTTTCAAGCTCTTTAAGAACAATTTCCTCATTTTTTCTTAAGCCCTTTGTAACATCAATCATAAAGCAAATTACATCAGCATTTTCTAAACTATTTTTTGCCGTTGCAACAATTGAACGATTTAATTTATTGTTGAGATTGCCAGCTAGATTGAATATTCCCGGAGTATCAATTAGAACAATTTGAGTATTTTCAACGATTTTTATACCTGTAACTCGGCTTCTTGTGGTTTGTGCTTTAGGAGAAACTATAGTAACTTTTGAACCAACTATTGCATTTGTAAGCGTTGATTTACCTGTATTTGGTGAGCCAACTATAACAACATAGCCAAATTTTTTATTATTTTGCATTTTCAATATCCAAAATTTTGAGCATTTCTTCGGCGGCCATTCTTTCTGCATCTTTTCTAGAAGAAGAATTTTTTATAACAGATTTATCGTTTAATTTAAGCTCTATTGTAATATCTGGTTGATGGGCTGGGCCCGTGATTGAAACAATATCATATTTAGGCAAATCAAAACCATTTTTTTGCGCCCATTCTTGCAATTTTGACTTGGGATCTTTCGGCGGCTCTTTAGCTTGAAAAACAAATGGCTTTAGAAATTTATCTATAAAATCCCTTGCGGAATTTATGCCATTATCAACATAGATTGCAGCAACCAAGGCCTCAAAACAATTTTCAAGATTCGCTTTATTATGGCGACCGCCAGAACCTTCTTCGCCAGCACTGATAATTAGATATTCACCAAGATTGATATTTTGTGCAATTTCTGAAAGCCCTTCCCTGCAAACTAGGCTTGCACGCCTTTTTGCAAGTGCTCCCTCATCTTCAAACGGGAAATATTGGTAAAGAATTTCACTTACCAGTAGAGAAATTACGGAATCCCCAAGGAATTCAAGCCTTTCATAATCTTTGGAATGGAGAGTTTTTTTTGTGCTTGGGTGCGTTAATGCTTGTGCGAGCAACGATCTATTGCGAAAATTATAGCCAATTTTCTGCTCTAAATCCCTAATTTTTTCATCAGATATTTGTTTCATCTTTTTATTTTTTTTAAGTGTATTTACACTAACCTAGCCTTTTCCAAAATCTATTTTCTCTAAATGAAACTATCCATTCCCATAATTTAATTAATGGGGCTTCATTTGAAAAAAACACCACTTCTGCCCTGCCGATTAAATTTTCTTTCGGCACAAAACCTATAGCAATCCTGCTATCTGCTGAATTATCTCTATTATCACCCATAAAGAAATATTTTCCCTCTGGGACTACGAAAAAATCAGTGTTATCAGCAGGCCCACCATCAATCTCATCTAAAATATAATATGTTACGCCATTTGGAAGAGTTTCTTGATATTGTTTTATTTGAGAAACCAAGCCCCCTTCTTTTTCATCATAAAAATCTTCAACCCTTTTTATCGGCAGGGTTTCACCATTTATTATTAATTTACCATCTTTCATTTGGATAATATCACCTGGCAAGCCAACTAACCTTTTTATATAATCAGTATCTGGTTGCGTTGATGGCCTAAAAACTATTATATCACCCCTTTTTGGCTCTTTGTCAAAAATTCTACCATCAAAATAATCTATTGCGTAGCCGAAAGGCAAATCAAACTTGCTATACCCATAAGAAAATTTTGATATAAAAATATAATCACCAATTAGCAAAGTTGGCTTCATAGAACTTGAAGGGATATGACGTGGAGAATATATAAAGGTTCTAAATAATATTGGCAATATTACGCAAACTATTATTATGAAAGTCCAAGTTTCATAAAATTTCAATTTTTTATCTTCTGACATTTTGAGTTATTCGTTATGCACCTTTTTGATAAGCCTGCTCTACTTCAGCAAATGATGGTCTTACACCAGTGGGAAGAACTTTGCGAGCAAATTCTACAGATACCGCTGGGGCGTTGCCTTGAACATGTGCTAGCATTCCAATTTTAATGCTTTCATAATATTTACTTTCTTCAACAAAAAATTTATCAAGAAAAGCACCCATAGGCCCAAAAATACCATAACAGAGTAAAACACCCAAAAATGTTCCAACAAGTGCCGCACCAATTAAACCGCCTAGAATCTCTGGTGGCTCAGCAATTGAGCCCATTGTAATAATTACACCAAGAACGGCTGCAACGATACCCAGTGCAGGGAATGATTCTGCAAGGTTTGTAACTGCGTGGGCAGTTTGATGCCCTTCTTTATGATGAACATCAAGCTCAGCATTCATCATATCTTCAATGGTATATTTATCATCAACACCCATTGTCATAACTCTTAGATAATCGCATAGAAAATCTACTGCATGGTGATTATGAACGAAATTCGGATATTTTTTGAATAAATCACTTTGCTCTGGGTTTTCAATATGCTTTTCAATTTCAAGCATTCCCTTGGTTTTTATCATCTTAAAAACCTCATACATCATTGTTAACAACTCAAGATAATTTTCTTTTGAATAAACATGCCCACCCTTAAAAAGTAATTTTAGTGAGGAAATACAGGCCTTAATTCCATGAGATTGGTTGCCAATGATGAACGCACCAATGCCCGCACCGCCAATGATAAGATATTCAGTTGGTTGCCACAAAACCGCAACATTTCCGCCGTGCAGAACATAGCCCGCTATCACTGAGCCTAAACATACAATTACACCAATAAGAAACTTCATCTTTGTAATAAATTAGTTTTATGAAGTGTCATTTCTAACGAAAAGCCAATGGCTTGAAGTGAGAAATCTGGAAAGAATATATTCTAACTAGATATCTCGCCCTGCTCGATATGACACAAAATGGATACCCCTAATGCAAAACTTGCTAGAAATAATTTGTAGAAACTTGTTATTCAGTCAATAACAAACTTAGAAAAAAATGATTTAATGAGCAGGAATAGTTAAATCTGGTGCATTTTCGTCTTTCATTCCAATCACATTATAACCTGAATCAACGTGATGGATTTCACCTGTTGTGCCTCGAGATAAATCAGAAAGTAAATAAACTGCAGCACCGCCAATATCTTCAAGATCAACATTTCTTTTAAGTGGTGCGTTATATTCATTCCATTTGAAAATTAATCTAAAATCACCAATCCCAGATGCGGCTAAAGTTTTAACTGGCCCTGCGGAAATAGCGTTAACTCTAATTTTTCTATCACCCATATCTTTTGCTAAATATTTCGTGCTCATCTCAAGCGCTGCTTTTGCAACACCCATAACATTGTAGTGAGGCATAACTTTTTCACCGCCGTAATATGTGAGAGTTAGAAGACTGCCACCATCTGGCATCATATCATAGCAATATTTTGCAACTTCAGTGAATGAGAAGCAAGAAATATGCATTGTGTTTAAGAAATTATTCAAAGAAGTGTTGAGATATTTTCCTCTTAACTCATTTTTATCAGAGAAACCAATTGCATGAACAAGAAAATCAATTTTGCCCCATTTTTGTTTAATAGTTTCAAAAAGATTTTTGATAGAATCAGAATTTGTAACATCACACTCAACTAAAAATTCGCTTTCAGCTTCTTTAGCTAGTGGCGTAACCCTTTTTTGCAATGCCTCACCTTGATATGAAAAACAGAAATCCCTGCAACCTTGCGCATAAAGAGCTTTTGTAATGCCCCACGCAATAGATTTATCATTCGCAACACCCATTATAAGGCCTTTTTTACCAGCCATTAGATTTCCTTTTGGGTAGTTTTCAAGTTCAAGCATAATTATTTAGTAGTTAGTAGTTAGTCTTTTGTTATTATTAAGACTAGAAAACCCTATAACCTAGAGCCTAGCCCCTAGAACCTTATTATCCTACAATTTTCCAGCTACCATCTTGCTGTCTGCAGGCAGTGCCAAATGCTTTTTGAGATTGACCACTAACATTTATAGTTTGTGAAAACTCTCTACAATATTGACCTGAGTTACTTTGGAAAGTTTTTACTGGAGTTATAGTGCCACTATGACCTGAATCTGGGTTAACCCATTTAGAAGTTACACCTGACGAAGTTTGCTCAAGCGCGTTTTGCGTAGTTGAATTTGCATATGCCATATCAGCTCTATCAAGCGATTTACCAATTTCACCACCAATTAAACCACCAAGAATTGTGCCACCAGCTATCGCAAGAACATTACCCTTGCCTTTACCAACGCCTTGTGCAGCAAGCGCACCGCCTAGACCACCCGCAATCATACCAACATTTTCTTTAGTTATGCCAGTTCCACCAATTCCACCGGCATTTCCTTGAGGGCCATATTGTGGCGCACAAGCAGAAATTGCAAGGGTTGAAGCAAGCAATAATGTAGAAATTATTTTCATTTTATCTCCAATTTGAAGTTAATACTAATTTTTGAAAACCATATTATTTAATCTTTGTCAATGTCAATGTAATCACCACCAACTTTTGTAACTGAAGGATAGATGAAAACATCAGCCATTTTATCAAAGTTAAAATTATTTTTTTGCAGTTCTTCTTTTAATTCTAAAACCCTTAAAATAGCTTTTTGCCTAGTTTTTTGAGGGGAATCTTCAACGCTTGCAAAAGATTTTATTTTCATGTGATTAGTTTTATTTTGCTCCGCAAGCCTAAGCATTGAGCTTAACGCCAAAACATCATCATTACTTAATTTTACATTATTTTTGCTGAAAGAAATTCGCATTAAATTATTATCATTTTTTTGTGGCTCAGGTTTAGTATCCCACTCAAAATCTTTTGTATCTGCAATTATAACATCTTTTTTTTCTTCCTCTTTAACTTCTAAATTTTCTTGTGGCTGAATGTTTTCCTGCGTGGTGATTTCTTCCCCTGATTTCTTTTCTTCCATTTTTTCTTCAGCTTTTGGAAGTTCAAGAACTTGTGAAGGGTTAGAATTTCTCATAGACGCAGGAACTGGTTGCGAAACTGAATTAGTCGCAAAAGAAAGAATAAAAACTGAAATTGTTAAAAAATATTTCATAATTGTTTGGAGATGGGAATTGGGAGATAGGAATTAGGACATAAGAGTTGGAAGCTAGATGTTATTACCAAAATAATCTAACCACCTAAAACCCATTTCCCAATTCCCAACTCCTAACTACCAAAAGACTTAGAAACCCTATTCCTCAACTCTTCAAAAACCCCTCTATTACCAGCGATTATTGAGCCAGATTCGAGATAATTAGAACCGCCATTAATCTCAGAAACCATACCCCTTGCTTCAGTAACAAGTAATGTCCCTGCTGCAAAATCCCAAACTTTAAGGTGATTATGCCACATTCCATCAAGCTTACCAGAGGCTATAAAGGCAAGCTCTAAAGCCGCCGAGCCGTAAATACGAGAATTAACTTTCACCTCAGTAATCGCTTTCAAATCTTGCGATCTAAATTCTTGATTTGACTTTGCTATATAGCACGCAAAAAGGGATTCTTCAATATTATCCCTTGAAGAAACCTGTAACTTTCTGCCGTTGCAAGTTGCACCTGAACCTCTTTCTGCAATATACATTTCATTTAATATAGGTGCATAAGTAATTGCAAGCTGAACTTGCTTTTTACCACCAATAATTTCAACTAAACTGCAAGTAATGCAGAAAAACGGCAGGCCATGCATAAAGTTAGTTGTGCCATCTATTGGGTCAAGAATAAATTGAAATTTATTGCCAGTGCCTTGAATTAGGCCGGCCTCCTCAGATAAAATACTATATTGCGGGTAAGCCCTTTGAAGCTCAGTAATGATAATTTTTTCCACTTTCAAATCCGCGGAAGTAACGAAATTACCGGGTCCTTTCTTAGAAACTTGAAGATTTTCAAGCTCACCATAATCTCTATTAACAACTTTACCAGCTTTTAATATAACATTTTCAAGGGTTTTAAGAATAGGATTGCTCATTTACGATGTAAT
The DNA here is from genome assembly GCA_033762595.1 of Rickettsiales bacterium. NCBI lineage: Bacteria > Pseudomonadati > Pseudomonadota > Alphaproteobacteria > Rickettsiales > Rickettsiales bacterium. The sequence goes on along the minus strand of JANRLM010000021.1, from coordinate 179 downwards.
TTTTTAGCCTTAATAACCATATTTTGATAAAAATGCTAGAAGATAATATAATTTTTCAAAAGGAGTATTCACTAAACATATATTTTATCAACTTAACCACAAAATGTCACCCCGCATTTATAGGGGGGTGAAACCTAAGAGGAAAAATGCAGAAATTAAACTAATTGATTTTTTGAGCC
>JANRLM010000020.1 GCA_033762595.1 Rickettsiales bacterium | reverse complement strand
GATTGTTACGGCGAGAAAAAAATCTTCAAAGATAAAATTATCCCCGAAGATTTAATCTTCAAAAGTGAGTTTTACATTCCTCAGCTTGATGGCTTCCGCCCGCCAAAAGATGTGTGGGTGCATATTAGTGGCATTGATTTAGTTCGTGGTGGTGATGGCGAGTATTATATTCTGGAAGATAATTTGCGTTGCCCTTCTGGCGTTTCTTATGTTTTGGAAAATCGAAATGTTCTAAAACGCACTTTTCCTCAAATTTTTAGCACTATAAATCTTCGCCCTGTTAGTAATTATCCAAGCCAATTATTCAATACTCTCCGGCATTTAAGCGACGCAGATAATCCGAATATCGTGGTTTTAACCCCTGGTATTTTTAACTCCGCATATTTTGAACATTCTTACTTAGCACAACAAATGGGCGTTCAGCTTGTGGAAGGCTCTGATTTAGTTGTTCGTGATGAAATCGTTTATATGAAAACCACGAAGGGTTTGCAAAAAGTTGATGTAATTTATCGCAGAATTGATGATTCATTTTTAGATCCAAAATTCTTCCGTCCTGATTCTATGCTTGGCGTTCCGGGTATTATGAGTGCGTATCTTGCGGGGAATGTTGCACTTGCAAACGCACCGGGCGTTGGGATTGCTGATGATAAAGTTATTTACGCTTATGTTCCTGAAATTATAAAATATTATTTAGGTGAGGAAGCCATTCTAAATAATGTTCCAACTTATTTATGCTGGCGTGAGGAAGATAGAAAATATGTGATTGAAAATATCCATAATTTAGTAGTAAAAGCCGCAACTTTATCTGGTGGATATGGTCTTCTAATTGGCCCTCATTCTACAAAAGAACAACAGCAGGAATTTATTGATAAAATAAATGATGACCCGCGAAATTACATCGCACAGCCTGTTCTGGCACTTTCAACTGTTCCAACCATCACAAGTGATGGTATTGAGCCTCGGCATGTTGATTTACGCCCCTATATTCTTTATGGAAAAGAAACTTATATTTCACCTGGTGGGCTTACCAGAGTGGCACTTCGCAAGGGTTCTTTGGTGGTAAATTCCTCTCAAGGTGGTGGCAGTAAAGATACATGGGTGGTGGCTTGAGCTTCCTTTTAGCGTCAAGTTAACTTGACATATTATAAATATTTTTTATAATAAAATTCTAATGTTTTACGAAGTTTCTATTCTTTATGATGAATATGGTTGGAGTTTTTATCAAGATTGGATAGATGCACTTGATGAAATTACATCAGAAAGAATTAAAAATCGTATTAATCGAGTAAAATTTGGAAACTTTGGAGATTTTAAGAATGTTTACAAAAACATCTATGAACTCAGGTTTTTCTTTGGCTCAGGTTACAGAGTTTATTTTGCCAAAGAAGGTAAAAACATAATTCTGCTTTTAGCAGGAGGTGATAAATTAACTCAGAAAAAAGATATTAAAAAAGCAATAGAAATTTATGAAAAATATAAATCTAAATAAAGGTAAATATACATTAGTTTCTTTTGAGGAATTGAGAATAAAAGAATTAACTGATACTAAAAAAGCAAAACTAGCCCTAAAAATTGCACTTGAAGAATATGAGCAAGATGGAGATTTATTAGCTTTGCTAGATTTTTTCAGGCAGCTTGCTAAGGCACAAGGCGGTTTGGCTAAAATTGCTAAGAAATCAAAAATAAGCCGTCAGGCTTTGCATTCAGCGCTTTCAGAAGATGGTAACCCAAAGATAAAAACCTTTGAGGCAATCCTAAAAACTCTAGGATATAGAATGAGCTTTAAGCCGATAAATATTAACCCTAAAGAAAAGAGAATCTAAATGCTTAGTAGAGTTGCAGAAAATTTATATTGGCTTTCACGCTATGTTGAGCGTGCGGAGAATGTTTCACGCATTATTGATGTGAATCACCATTTAATGTTGGATATGCCTTCTGGCACTCTAAATGAGCAGTGGGAGCCTATTATAATTGCTCTTGGTGAAGAGGAATCTTTCAAAAAAAAACACTCAAATTTCAGCAAAGAAAAAGTTATAGATTTTCTTACTTTTGATGAAGAAAACCCAAATTCAATAATCTCAGCGGTTAATTCCGCTCGCTTTAACGCAAGAACAGTTAGGGAGTCAATTTCCCCAGAAATGTGGGAGGAATTGAATAATCTTTACCATAATATCAAAGATTATAAGGAAGAATATTTTGACGCTGAAGATCATAAAGAGCTATTTGATAATATCATCAAAACTAGCCATTTATTCGTTGGCACTACTGATAGAACTTTAATGCATGATGAAGGTTGGCATTTTATTAGGCTTGGCAGAATGCTTGAGCGAGCTGATAAAACCAGCCGAATTTTAGATCTAAAATATTTTATTTTGTTACCATCAATTACAGATGTTAACACTCCGCTTGATGATATTCAGTGGGGTGCTTTGCTAAAATCTGCTAGTGCTTTTGAATCATATAGAAGGGCTTATAATCACATTAATTATGATTCAATCTTGAAGTTTTTAATCCTAGAAAAAGATTTACCAAGAAGCATTAGATATTGCATTAATGGTGCTTTGAGAACTATTAATAATATTTCTCCTGAATTTAAGGGTAACTCATTCAACAGCCTTTTTAATCTAAGTAAAGAGCTTGAGCATAAAAAAGTTGATGAGATAAAATTTTACGGATTGCACGAATATATTGATTTAATCCAGCAAAAATTAAACGACATCGGAGACGGCATCTACCAAGATTATTTTTATAAAGTAGTTTAAGCAGCTTTTTTGAGTTTTTGCTTCGCTTTGATGGTTGCTTGAGCTGCAGAGAGCCTTGCAATTGGCACACGGAAAGGCGAGCAAGAAACATAATTCAAACCAGCATTATGACAAAACTCAATTGATGGCGGGTTGCCACCATGTTCACCACAAATACCAAGCTTGATATCTTTGCGAGTTTTTTTGCCTCTTTCAGCGGCGAGTTCAATAAGTTGGCCAACGCCTTCAGTATCAAGAACGGCAAATGGATCTTTTTCAAAAATGCCTTTTTCTATATATTGCGGAATGAAACTTCCTGCATCATCACGAGAAATTCCAAGCGTTGTTTGCGTTAAATCATTAGTGCCAAAACTGAAGAATTCAGCATTTTCTGCAATCTTATCAGCAACTAAAGCTGCACGCGGAAGTTCAATCATCGTGCCAACTAAATACTCAATTTTTGAGCCTTTTTCAGAGAATACTTTTTCAGCAGTTTGATTAACTAATTTTTTAAGAGTGCTTAATTCCTTCGGATTTAACACAAGCGGAATCATTATTTCTGGCAAAACTTTTTTGCCTGATTTTGCTGCATCAATCGCTGCTTCAAAAATTGCTCTCGCCTGCATTTCATAAAGCTCAGGATAAGTTATACCAAGCCTGCAACCTCTGTGACCAAGCATCGGGTTTGATTCGTGAAGCTCTTTCGTGCGAGTTTTAATTTTCTCAGCAGAAACACCAGAAGCCTTAGAAACCTCAGCGATTTCCTCATCAGTATGCGGGATAAATTCGTGCAAAGGTGGGTCAAGCAAGCGGATTGTAACTGGCAAGCCTTCCATAATTTCAAAAATATCAACAAAATCTTTGCGTTGATAAGGAAGTAATTTTGCGATCGCTTTTCTGCGACCAACTTCATCACTTGCAACAATCATTTCACGAATTGCGATGATACGTTCTGCATCAAAAAACATATGTTCAGTGCGGCATAAACCAATACCTTCCGCACCGAATTTTCTAGCTGTTCTGCAATCTTGCGGGGTTTCAGCATTAGTACGAACTTTAAGGGTTCTGGTTTCATCAGCCCATTTCATCAGGGTTTCAAATTCTCCTGAAAGCTCAGGATCAATTGTTGGAACTTTACCAAGAATCACCTCACCAGTTGAGCCATCAATAGTAATAATATCGCCATCTTTAAGGGTGATATTACCAATAGTTATTTTTCTCTCTTTCAAATTGATATTAACCGATCCAGCACCTGAAACGCAAGGCGTTCCCATGCCTCTAGCAACTACCGCTGCGTGAGATGTCATACCACCACGAGAGGTCAGAATTCCTTTTGCAGCGGCCATTCCGTGAATATCTTCAGGGCTGGTTTCCGCACGAACAAGAATCACCGCTTCTTCTTTTTTCGCAAGCTCTTCTGCCTCATTTGCAGTGAATACAATTTTTCCGCAAGCAGCACCTGGGGAAGCTGGCAAGCCTTTTGCAATAATTTGTTTTTTCGCTTTTGGATCAAGCGTTGGGTGAAGTAATTTATCAAGCTCATCAGGTGATACACGAAGCAAAGCTTCATCTTTAGAAATCAAGCCTTCTGCCACCATATCAACTGCAATTTTGATTGCAGCTTTTGAAGTGCGTTTGCCATTACGAGTTTGCAACATCCAGAGCTTTCCATCTTCAACTGTGAATTCAATATCCTGCATATCGCGGTAGTGCTTCTCAAGTTTTTTATAAATATCAACCAGCTGATTATAAACTTCTGGTAGGGTTTCTTCCATCGCTGGAAGTTTGCTTTTTTGCTCTAATTTGCCTGCAATCGTGATTTGCTGAGGCGTGCGAATGCCTGCAACTACATCTTCACCTTGCGCATTGATTAAATATTCACCATAAAAAGATTTTTCACCAGTTGAAGGGTTACGAGTGAAAGCAACGCCAGTTGCACTATTTTCACCAGTATTTCCAAATACCATTGATTGCACATTAACAGCAGTTCCCCAGCTTTCTGGAATGTCATACATTCTGCGATAAGTGATTGCTCTATCATTCATCCAGCTTGAAAAAACTGCGCCAACTGCACCCCATAATTGTTCTTTTACATCTTGTGGAAATGGCTTGCCGAGTTCTTCTTGAACCTTCTTTTTGAATTTACTTGCAACATCTTTCATATCATTAGCATCAAGCTCAGTATCAAGCATAACGCCTTTATCTTGCTTTTTGAGATCCAAAATTTCTTCAAATAAATGCTTATCAATTTCAAGCACAACATCAGAATACATTTGAATGAATCTACGATATGAATCATAGGCAAATCTAGGATTTCCGCTTTTTTGAGCTAAGCCTTCAACTGTTTCATCATTCAAACCTAGATTGAGGATTGTATCCATCATTCCCGGCATTGAAGCCCTTGCACCCGAGCGAACCGAAACTAAAAGTGGGTTAGATTTATCCCCAAATTTTTTGCCAAGAATTTTTTCAATATGGGCAACTCCTTCCGCAACTTGCTTTTCAAGGGCGTCAGGATATTTGCGATTATTTTCATAATAAGCTGTGCAGACTTCCGTAGTGATGGTAAAACCGGGGGGAACAGGCAGGCCAACGCGGCTCATTTCCGCAAGGTTTGCACCTTTACCGCCGAGCAGATTTTTCATTGAGCCTTCGCCCTCTGCATTACCATTACCAAAATTATATACCCATTTAGTCATAACCAAAAATCTAAGTTTTGAGGTAGTTTTTAGCTTTTTTTGCAGGTAATTCAATAAGAAATTCTAATAAATTAGGAATTTTTATTTATGTTTCTATCAACCCAATGCTTCAACTAATTTATACATATTAGAGCTGTGAGATCCTTTAATTAGGGCGATATCACCTTTTTTGAGGATATTATTAATTTCACCTAAACATTCTTGATAATCTTTGAAATGCTTGATTTCCTTGATTTTTCCTTTGGCTTTAGTTGAAAGATATTTCATATCAGCACCGCAAGTGATAAGAAAATCAATGTTTTTAAGATGCTCAGCTAGAGATTCGTGATATTCTTTTGAATGCTTGCCGAGCTCCTTCATATCACCAAGAATTGCGATTTTCCTTGTATATCCCTGCTTTTTAGAGAGGTTTGCAAGAGCTTTTTTCATACTCTCAGGGCTGGCATTGTAGGAGTCATCAATTACTACAGCTCCATTTTTAAGCTGGATTTCAGCACCCCTGCCCTTAACTGGCTTTAACTCTTTAATTGCTTCAATCGCATCTTCAAGATCCAAGCCAATATAGGCAGCGATTGTGAGCGCAAATAAGATATTATTTTCAACAAAATATTCGCATAAATTTTTTGGAATATTAACAATTTGATCAACAATATTTGCGGTGATAAAATCCCCCTCATCACTGCATTCACAAGCGACTTTACCGAAGGAAAGCAAATCACTAATGCCGTTTTCCTCAGCAATTTCAGTGAGCATTTCATAAAATTGATTATCTGCTGGAATTACACCACAGCCATCAGGCACTAGAAATTCTAATATTTCAGCCTTTGCCCTTGCGATACCTTCCAAGCCATCAGAAAAATTTTCAATATGAGCTTCTGAAACCCAAGTAATACCAGCAATATGAGGGTGAGCTATTCTGCATAAATCGGAAATTTCACCCGCGTGATTCATACCCATTTCAAGCACTGCGTATTGGGTATTTTCAGGCATATTAACGATTGTGAGGGGAAGCCCGATGTGATTATTTAGATTTCCTTGCGTCCAATGCACCCTGTAATAGCTAGATAAAATTTTTGCGAGAAGCTCTTTTGCGGTGGTTTTCCCAACGCTTCCAGTAACGCCGATAAATTTTGCTTTTGAATTTCGACGCTTTTTGTAAGCAAGCCTTTGCAAGGCTTTTAGGCTATCTGCAACTAAAATTGTTTTTTCAAGATGAGCATAATTTTCATCATCAATTATAACGGCAACCGCACCTTTTTTGAGAGCATCTTCTGCAAATTTATTGCCGTTATGAACTTCACCTTTTAAGCCGAGATAAATATCGCCTTTTTCTATTTTACGAGAATCAATAGAAATTTTATCAGAGTTAAATTTTAATTTAACCTCACAACCTAAATATTCCGCTATGTTTTTCTCATTCCACATATTTTTATGGTAAAAATTTTTTTACTATTTCAAAATCACTAAAGTGAAATTTTTCCTTACCGATTATCTGATAATTTTCGTGGCCTTTACCTGCGATAAGCAAGCAATCTGAAGGTTTTAGCATCTCCAAACCTTTTTTGATAGCAATTTCTCTATTCTCAATTTCAATCGCATTTGGGCAAGTAGAAATTATTTCTTTGCGGATAATACTTGCATTTTCTGTTCTTGGGTTGTCATCTGTAACAATGGTAATATCAGATAATTTGCTTGAGATTTCACCCATCAAAGGCCTTTTAGTTTTATCTCTATCACCCCCACAACCAAAGAGCGTGATTAGTTTTCCAGAAGTTTGTTCACGGCAGGAAATTATAGCTTTTTCAAGCGCATCAGGGGTATGAGCATAATCAATCACCGCCTTCGCCTTGCCATTTAAGAGTGGGATTAATTCCATTCTCCCCTTAACCGATTTTATATTTTGCGAGGCCTCACAAATTTCAGAAAAATCATAATTATTATTTATTAGCATAGCAATAGTGCAAGCCAAATTATAACCTTGAAACCGCCCAATTAGATTGGTTTTAATGGTTTTAGAAATTTCTTTATTTTGTAATTCTAGTTCAATTCCGCTTTCATTAAGTGCGATGTTTTTTATCTTCAAATCGCTTGATTTTTTGCCAAAAGAAAAAAGTTTTTTATTATTTTTTTCACAAATATTTTTAATTTTTTCAAATTCTTCTATATCTGAATTCACAATCGCAACCCCATTTTGCGATAAATGCTTAGTAAAAATCAGCATTTTTGCGGCAAAATATTCCTCCATTGTTTTGTGAAAATCCAAATGATCTTGCGAAAAATTTGTAAAGCCTGCAGTTAGAAATTTTATAAAGCCAAGCCTTTCCAAAAAAAGCCCATGGCTTGAGGCCTCCATAACAATTTCATTTATATTTTGATTTTTTAATTCTTTGAGATTTTCAAATAAGGTTAAAATATCCGGAGTTGTCATTCCACTATCAGAAAATATTTTTTCAAAATCACCATCAATTAGTGTTCCTAGAGTTCCGATAGAAGCTGATTTTACGCCAAGTTTAGCAAGAATATTAGCTGTAAAATTTGCAACTGAAGTTTTGCCATTTGTGCCAGTTACACCATAAATTTTTTCAGGAATTTTATATCTATAAAAAACTTGAACCGCACGATTTAGCAACTCATTTACATCTTTAGTTTTGATGAAAGAAATATCTTTATATTTTGGGTCAATCGCAAAATTTTCATAAGTAATAATTGCTTTCGAACCTTTTTCTATGGCGGAATGGATAAAATCTTCACCATTAAAATTCTGCCCTTTTAAGGCAAAAAAAATTGAGTTTTCTGTAGTTTTTCTGGAATCAGAAATTAGCGAAGAAATATCAAAATCTCTCTTAAAAAGAATTTGAACATCGTCTAACTGATATGTAAATTGCGAAAATTTCACTTAAATTTTTTCCGAATATTTAGTGAGAAACAAACCATCTTTATTTTGTAAAATCAACGGAAATAAATCAGAGACTAATTTTATTTTATTATCAATAATTTTCTGCTCATCATCAGTAAATTTACTCAGAACATAATCATGGACTTGAGCTTTAAGGAGTGGTTTGCCTATGCCAATACGGATTCTTTTATAATCAATGCCGGCTAGATTATCTATAGATTTCAAGCCATTATGCCCGCCACTTCCACCAGCGATTTTTATTTTTATTTTGGCGAATTCCAAATCTAAATCATCGTGAATAACAATCACATTTGAAATATGCTCTTTGTAAAAATGGCAGATTTCCTGCACCGCAAGCCCACTATTATTCATATAAGTTTGCGGTAAAATCATTTTGATATTTTTCTCCGCAATTTTTCCTTGCGTAAATAAACTATGAAATTTTTTAGTAAAACTCGGAAGATTATAATCAGAAGCTAGTTGATGGCAGATTTCAAAACCAATATTATGTCTGGTTTTATTATATTTTTCACCGAAATTTCCAAGCCCAACAATTATCATTTTAAGTATTTTTGATAGGGTTGAAATTATTTGGCTGGGGTACTAGGATTCGAACCTAGGGATGTCGGTACCAAAAACCGATGCCTTACCGCTTGGCTATACCCCAATATTGTAATCGGAGTTTAGCTTATAGTAATTTTATTTTTAGTTTCAAGCCTCATTTTTGAAACATCAAAAAAACTTATGCCCCTACATAACCATACAAAAGAATAAATTTCTTGCCTTAGATTTGCAATCATTATATTTAAGCCTGTTGACTAATTTTAGGATATTATGGCAGAAATTACCGCAATTTACGCTCGTGAAATTTTAGATTCAAGGGGAAACCCAACTATAGAAGTTGATGTTGAACTTTCAGATGGTGCATTTGGCAGGGCTGCAGTTCCAAGTGGGGCTTCAACTGGAAGCTTAGAGGCTTTGGAATTAAGAGATGGCAATAAAGAGAGATATCTCGGCAAAGGTGTTCAAAAGGCTTGCGAAAATGTGAATGGTGAAATTGCAGACGCACTTATCGGAATGGATTCCAACTGGCAAGAAGCAATTGATAAAACTATGATAAATCTTGATGGCACGGAAAACAAAGCAAGGCTTGGTGCGAATGCAATTCTTGGCGTATCTTTGGCGGTTGCAAAGGCTTCTGCAAAATCAGCAGGAATGATGCTTTGTAATTATCTTGGTGGGCTTAATGCAAACACTTTGCCTGTGCCAATGATGAATATTATCAATGGCGGGGCGCACGCAAATAACCCGATTGACATTCAAGAATTTATGATAATGCCGGTTTCTGCCTCAAATATCAGAGATTCTATCAGAATGGGTGCGGAGATTTTTCATCACCTCAAAAAGAAATTATCTGATGAAGGTTTTTCAACCGCAGTTGGTGATGAAGGCGGTTTTGCACCAAACCTAAAAAGTTCTGAAGAAGCTTTATCTTACATTATGAAAGCGATAGAATCCGCTGGTTATAGGCCTTCTGAAGATGTTGTTATTGCTTTAGATTCCGCCTCCACTGAATTTTATAAAGATGGCAAATATCATTTAGAAGGCGAAGGCAAAATTCTTTCTTATGAAGAATTCATTAAATATTATTCTGCACTTGTAAGTAAATTTCCAATCAAATCTATTGAAGATGCAATGGCAGAAAATGATGCTATTGGTTGGAAGGCAATCACTGATGAGCTTGGCAAAAAAGTTCAATTAGTGGGTGATGATTTATTTGTTACCAATCCAAAAATTTTGAAGAAAGGAATTGAGCAAGGCTTAGCCAATGCAATTCTTATAAAAGTTAATCAAATCGGCACACTTACTGAAACTTTGGAAGCGGTTAGAATCGCCCATAAAGCAGGATATAACTCAATTCTCTCTCATAGATCAGGTGAAACTGAGGATACCACTATTTCTCATATTGCAGTTGCAACTAATTGTGGGCAGATTAAAACTGGCTCTCTCTGCCGAACTGATAGAACTGCAAAATATAATGAGCTTATTAGAATTGAAGAATTTTTAAGCTCCCCAATTTATGCAGGCAAAGGAATTTTCAAAAATTAAATCTTATTAAAGCCACAGATTTCTTCAAAAGTTTTGGTGATTAACGCTGAGAGTTTTAGGCGGTTTTCTCTAACTTTTTTATCTTGCGAGTTAATTTGTGTGTTATCGTAAAAATTATTTATATATCCGCTTAAATCACACAGATTTTTAAGGCTTTCAGCAAATTTATTTTGCTTCATTAGAGATTGATTTTTATCAGAAATATCTTCCAAAATTTCATATAAAAATTTCTCTGAACCTTCACTTAGCTGAGATTTTGAAGGTTTTGGAGGGTAAGAAATCTTATCTTTCTTTTCCTCTATGCTTAAAATGTTTTTTGCCCTTTTATAGGCTTCAACCGAAGCTGAACCATCAGAAGTTTCAATAAATTCTGAAAAAATAATTATCCTTTGTTTTATATCAAAAATGTTTAATTCTTCAGAATTTTCAACGATTGCTGAAATATTTTCTGCTCTAAAATTTTCATTTTTTAGCTGGAATTTTATTCTTTCAATAAAAAACGAAGTAATTTCATTGATAGTTTCATCTTTATCAATTTCTCTTAAAGCCTGAGATGGCAATAGTTTAAGCGATTTTTTGATATAAGGAATTAAATCAAAGGATAGTTTATTTTCTAAGATTATTCTAATAATACCCAGTGCGAGCCTTCTTAGTGCGAAAGGGTCTTTTGAGCCTGTCGCTCTTTCACCTGCAACATATAGGGAAACCAATGTTTCTAACTTATCACCAAGTGCAATAATTGCAGAAAGAGAATTTCTTGGAACATAATCATTTGGCCCTTGCGGCTTGTAATGATCCCTAATTGCTTCAGCAATTTCCTTATGCTCACCATTAGCGATTGCGTAATAATAACCCATCAAACCCTGTAATTCTGGGAATTCCCCAACCATTCCACTTGCTAAATCAGCCTTGGCAAGGTAAGCAGTTTGGCTTGCTAAATCTTTCTTATCTGGTGCTAGTTCTTTAGCAAAATCATGGGCAAGCTTAGAGATTCGCTCAACTTTTTCGCCCATAGTGCCGATTTTATTGTGGAAGATTATTCCATCAAGTTTTGAGATAAAATTCGCCAAGCCTTTCTCTTTATCAGTGCGATAGAAAAACTCAGCATCTGAAAGCCTTGCACGCACAACTTTTTCATTGCCTTCAATAATTTTAAGCCCGCCATCTTTGGTTTTATTGTTTGAAACCACAACAAAATAAGGGGATAAATTGCCCTCTCTATCATTAAAATTGAAATATTTTTGATTGGTTTTAATTGTGGTAACTAGCACCTCCGGCGGAAGACTCATAAATTTATTTTCAATAGAGCCAAGCAAGCAAACAGGCCACTCCACAAGACCGGTAACTTCATTCAAAAGATGCTCATCTTGAATTAAAACAAGGTTGTTATCAACACCGATTTTTTGGATAGTTTCAGCGATGAGTTTCTTCCTTTTCTGGTGATCAGCAAGGACAAATCTTTTTTCTAATTCAGAAATAAATTGATCAAAATTTTCAATTTTGAATTGTTCTGGAGCTAAAAATCTATGACCAAAACTTATATTATTAGATTCTAAGTGACCAAATTTTATTGGCAAAACATCACCACCAAAAACACAAGCAATATTGCGGATTGGACGCACCCAGCGAATTTTATTCTCACCCCATCGCATTGATTTTTGCCAGTGAAAATTTTGTAAAATATCTTCTAAGATTTCACGCAAAATTTCTTTGGTTTGTTTGCCTTTAGTGCGAATTATTGCGAAATAAAAATCACCTTTTGGTGTTGATTTTATAGTTAATTTATCTTTGCTTAAACCAGTTGATCGAATAAAGCCTTCTAAAGCTTCTGGAGTTGCATTTATGCTAGGGCCTTTTCTTTCAGAAACCGAATCTTCTTGCGTAAGTGAAAGCCCTTCAGCGAATAAAATCAGCCTTCTTGGCGTTACAAAAGATTTACAATTTTGAAAATAAATATTTTGGCTTTTAAGTTTTTCTTCAAATGATTTATGCAAACTATCAGCGGCTTGAAACTGCATTCTAGCTGGAATTTCTTCAGAAAATATTTCTAAAATTAACTGTGCCATTTTGTGATTTTTTTGCTATAACTATATTATAGAGTTAGATTTTACAATGATTATTCTTTTCTGACTGAATTTTCAAATTCCTTAAGAACAAAAATTTCATTTTCATTTGCCCTCATAGATAAAATTGCTCTTATTTTTTCATTAAACCTATTTTTACTAGGCTTTGGCTTTGCTTCAATTTGACAATGCTCTTTTTTGTTTTTTGATGGTCTAGGAATAACCTCAAGGGATTCTGTTAATCCATCAAGCTTTCTTCTGATTTGTTCAGCGGTAATTTGTGCTAGAGCTATATGTTTTTTATTATACAAAATTGATTTTGGCCTATTACTTCCAAATCTTTTATTTACCTCAATAAGGGCCTCTCTATCAACTGATGGCTCTTCGAATGGATCACTAAATGCTCTAGAAAGTAGCTTGAATTTTTCCCCATCTTTTATAATCCACTCAGGGCGAATTGAACGATAAAAAACTTCATCATCGGTGATTTTATCTGTTTCTTTTTTCATCAGAATGCATTGCTACAAAAATTGTAAAAATCTATTTTTTTTCTAAAATTTCCATCTAAACTTTTACTAATTGAATTAGCATGGGCTATGAAATAAAAATTTTCATTTTTATTAACATTTATTACGGATATTTTACCAGTATTATGCCACTCAATTATCATGCAATTATCATCAGGATCAAATGAAACGAAGGGCTTTCTATATGAGAATCCATTAGAATGACAATAAGCAATAAGATCAAAAATTAAATCTCTAGACTTTGCCATTATTGATTTATCTATTTTATACTTTTGTCTAGCGTTTGCCTTTTCTAAAGATTGAAGAAACAAAGATTTAGTTTCTTTTATTTGATTGTTTGCAACTTTATCCAGCCCCTTAAAAGAATCATGAGAAGCACTTGCAAACTTATAATATATACAACCTTCGCCAATATTTTCTGGTATAATCTCTAATTTTCTAGAAAAAGTTTTCATAAAAATAATTCCCTTGTTTTATCAGTTATTGATAATTCAAATATTTCATTCTTTGATTTTCTTAATTGCAAGAATGCTCTCTCGATATCACCTTTATCATCTAGCTCCTTTGTTTTTATCAAGTCTAAATCTAATATTAAGGATGTAAAACCTGCTTTAATTGGTTGTGTAACTGCTTGATTTACTATACATAGAGTGTCTTGAGATAAACTTAACTGAATCTGAGTAAAAAAAGAATTCATAATGAATTTTTTATAAAAATTTGGGTATAGCTTGAAATATTCAGACATCTCAAAAGAGATTTTTGGTATATCAATTCTATTAATATACCTAACTGATAGGGAGTTAGTTTTGAATTTACTTTTCTTAAATATATATAAAATTATTTCCTCAAAAATTTTATAAAAATTATCCCAATCTTTGTAATTTTCTTTTATGTGGTAAGATGCGTAATCAGTTGTAAGTCTGATAATTTTATTGCCATCAAGACTTAAAAATTCAAATCCCTCCTTTATTCTAGAGTTAGAAACCGATGACTTACTCTCATTTATTTGATATTCCAGAGTATCTTTTATTAGCTCTCTTTTTACTGGAAAATCTTTTGATAAAGCTTTAGGCAATTTATCAAAATCAAAGCTTTTACCAGAAGGAATATAAGCTATTTTAATAATAGCCTCTAAAATTGGTGGCTTATTATAGCTACTTGTTTTTTTTGCCATAGAAAATCTAAACGAGTAATAAAATTTAGTTTAATTCCTTATAACAGAATAATTAAATTAAATCTACATAACTGTTAAAAATAACAATTTGAGAAGTATTTAACTTATTCAGTTGCGTAAATTTAACTCTTTCTTTTAACCTTGTTTTTTTCGTCTACTAAAACCACACTAGGTTTATGTTTTGAAATTTGCAAGCTATCAATTCCGCAGTAAGAACAGATGATAATTAAATCGCCGATATTGGCTTTGTGAGCGGCTGAACCACGAATTGAAATCACTCCACTTCCCTCTGGCTCTGGGATAGCATATGTTGTAAGCCTTTCCCCGTTTGTTATGTTATAAACATCAACTTGCTCCCAATGAGAAAGACCAACCTCACGCATCAAGCCTTCATCAATACCAATAGAACCCTCATAATGTAAATTGCAATCAGTAACGGTTGCCCTGTGGATTTTAGATTTAAGAAAATTTACAATCATTTTTCTATGTAAAATTATTTGTAAAGCTGGCTTTTAATAGGAAAGTGAAAATTATTCAAGCGTATATTGCTTGAAGTTTTCTAAAATATTGTTACAAACTGGCAATAAACCAATTAAAATTTACTTAAATGCAAGCATTACTCGTTTTACAAATTCTATCAGTTGTTGGTTTGGTAGCGGTTATTTTGGTTCAGAAAACCAGCTCTGATGGCTTCACTGGTGCGTCATCACCTTCAGCTTTTCTTTCTGGCAGAGCGCAAGCGAATTTATTTACAAGAATTACTGCTATTTTAGCGACAATCTTCATCGTGAACAGCCTAGTTTTGGCTTATATTGCCTCTCACGAAGAAAGGGGTGGAAGCATTATTAAAAAGTTAAAATCTAAAGAAGTTACTCAAGAAAAATCTAAAAAAACTGAAGAAATTATTTCTAAAAAAGATGATGCAAAACAATCTTCTTCTAAAAAAGCCAAAGAATTAAAATCTGATATAGAAGAAAAATCAGAAGATAATTCAGTTGTTCCAATTTC
Organism: Rickettsiales bacterium; assembly: GCA_033762595.1. NCBI lineage: Bacteria > Pseudomonadati > Pseudomonadota > Alphaproteobacteria > Rickettsiales > Rickettsiales bacterium. Next base: position 20,073 of record JANRLM010000020.1, on the reverse strand, counting down.
AGAATAATGTGAATATTCTACTTATCATAACTGGAAGTATCGCCGCGGTTAAAACGCCTGAACTTGTTAGAGAGCTTAAAAAACAAGGTCATAATATTACTTGCGTTTTAACGAAATCAGCAGAATATTTTGTTACAAAAACCTCGCTTGCTTATCTTTCTGAGAATATAGTTTATCAAGAAATGTTTGAGGCAAATTCTAGCCATAATAATGAAAATGAAGTGCTGGAAATGGCTCATATCAGTCTTTCTAGAAAGAATGATATAATTTTAGTTGCCCCTGCTACTGCTGATTTTATTGCAAAACTTGCGAATGGTTTTTGCGATGATTTAGCCTCAACAATTTGTGTTGCATGTGACAAAAAAATATTTCTAGCACCGGCTATGAATACCAAAATGCTTGAATATCCAGCAACGCAAGAAAATTTATCTAAGCTCAAAAAATGGGGCTTTGAAATTATTGAACCAATTTCTGGTGTGCTTGCTTGCGGTGAAGAAGGAGCTGGAAAAATGGCTGAAATTAATTATATTATAAGCAAAATTACTGCTCAAAAAAAAACTCTAAAAAATAGCAAATTCAAAGGCAAAAGAATTTTAGTAACGGCAGGTGCAACCATTGAAGAGATTGATCCAGTGAGGTTTATCTCAAATTATTCCTCTGGCAAGCAGGGTTATTTTATTGCGGAAGCATTGCAAAAAAGAGGTGCAGAAGTTACACTCATTTCAGGTGAAGCAAAAATTTCTCCGCCAAAAAATATTAATTTTATTAAAGTAAAATCAGCTGATGAAATGCTCTCAGCTTGCAAGAATTCTCTTCCTTGTGATATTGCGATTTTTGCTTCTGCGGTTGCAGATTGGAAGATTTCACAAAAAAATTCGCAAAAAATTAAGAAGGAAAATCTTAATGAATTAAATCTCAAGTTCGTTAAAACCCCTGATATTCTAAAGGAAATTGCAAATCTCAAAAGAAATCGCCCTGAAATTGTTATAGGTTTTTGCGCGGAATCTGAAAACCTTACTCAAAATGCCAAGCAAAAATTAAAGAGTAAAAATTGTGATATAATAATTGCAAATCAGATTATGCAAAATGGAAAAAGTGTTTTTGGTTCTGATTATAATTCGGTTCAGATATTCAATAAAAACGACAAAATGCAAGAGATTAATAATAAATCAAAACTAGAAATCGCAGAAAACATTGCAGATTATTTGGAAAAAATTATTTAGCCTACTACTCCTTCTCACGCCAGATTTTGCCACCGAGAATTTCAAATTTTTCCTCAATTTTTTCATAGCCCCTATCAAGGTGATAAACACGGCTGATGCTAGTGATGCCTTTTGCGTTGAAGCCCGCTAAAATCAAGGAAACTGAGGCTCTTAAATCAGTTGCCATAACTTCAGCGCTCGTGAATTTATCAATACCTTTAATTTTTAGCATATTGCCCGAAACCTCAATATTCGCACCCATTCTTTGAAGCTCTGGCACATGCATAAAGCGGTTTTCAAAGATATTTTCTTCCATTGTTGAAATGCCATCTGCGATGCACATCATTGTTGTAATTTGAGCTTGCATATCAGTTGGAAAGCCTGGAAATGCCTCAGTTGCAACATTAGCTGGCTTTAGTTTTTTTGGTGAATTTACTGAAAAAGAATTTTTATGGCGGATAATTTCACAGCCCATTTCCTCAAAAACTTTGAGGGAAGAATTTAGCATTTCAGGGTTAATACCAGTAATTTCAACCTCACCAGCGGTTAATGCACTTGCGGCTGCAAAAGTGCCAGCTTCAATTCTATCTGGGATAATTTTGTGATTAGTGCCTTGTAAATCCTCAACGCCTTCAATTTCAATTCGGCTAGTACCAGCACCAGAGATTTTTGCTCCCATTGAATTTAGAATATTTGCTAAATCCACGATTTCCGGCTCTCTTGCTGGGTTATTGATGATGGTTAAGCCTTTCGCCAAACTCGCCGCGATTATAGTATTTTCAGTTGCCCCCACAGAAACTTTAGGAAAATCAATCTCAGCACCTTTAAGCCTGCCTTTTACGCTTGCTTTAACATAGCCATTTTCAAGCTCAATTTTCGCACCGAGTTTTTCAAGTGCCATTAAATGATAATTTATCGGCCTTGCACCAATGGCACAGCCACCCGGTAGAGAAACTTCTGCCTTGCCATATCTTGCGACGAGGCCTCCAAGAACGATAACAGAGGCTCGCATTTTTTTCACAATTTCATATTCCGCACGCACAGATTTGAGCTTGGAAGCCTTGATTTGCATCTGATTTTTCTTAGCGTCAAAATTAACATCAGCCCCCATATCTTGCAGAAGCTCAATCATAGTTTGGATATCAGAGAGGTTTGGAACATTAGAAAGGCTGATTTCCTTATCTGTTGTGAGTGCAGAGGCTATAATTGGCAGTGCAGAATTTTTTGAGCCAGCGATTTTAACCTTGCCCTTAAGCCTTGCCCCACCTTGTATTTTAAGAATATCCATATTTTTAGTTGTTGGAAGTTGGTAGTTGGTAGTTGGTGTAGTAAGGGTAATTAAAGATAAGATAAAGAAACAATTTAATTCCCCTCCTTTTAAGGGGAGATGGGAGGTAAATACCCCCCTCTCCCGTTTACGGGGGAGGGTTGGGGTGGGGGCATTAATTGTTAACGAGCTTTGAAAAGCCCCCCTCCTAACCTCCCCCCGCAAGCAGGGGGAGGAATTTTTTCTTTTATTCTCTAAACTTAAAAGGGGAGAGATATTTTTAACTTTAATATTTTATAATATCACCATACCAGCTAATAAAAAACCAATTACCAACTACCAATAAACTATACAACATTTTTTTATGGGGGGTGTTATGCAGCTAAACCTGCACCAACACTATTAGAGGTCATTTTAACTACTTTATCCCTAACATCTATCTGCTTATAACCACACGCTATTCTTATCAAGGATTCTTTGAGAATTTGCTTTGCATCTTGGAGAAACTCTCTTGAATAACCTTCGCTACCATAAATTTTTTTAATAAAATTATCATCTATAGGTCTTAAGATGTTAATTACTTGATTTAGGTCTGGATCAAGTTTAGTTAAAGAATCTTTTTTTTGATGAATATTTTTTATAATAGATCTTAGTAAATTGAATTTATCTTCCCCTAATTCATCTATAACTTTCTTCATTATACTGGTATGAAAATCCCCCATTTTTTCTAGAGAATCTCCATAAGTTGGAATTAATAGATTAAATCTAAATTTACTTGTAGGCTCGTTATTAATTAGTGCTAATTGAAAAATCAATGCATCGTTTTCAGCTTCCTTAGGCAAATTTCCATTTTCTATGAATTTTGAAATTTCACTTTTAGCAATATCAATTCTAGATTTAACATCCGGAATTTTATTTCCAAGAATTATATCTTTAATTTCAGAAATCACCTGATCTTTTCCTGATATTTTTGCAAGAGAAATTACATCTTCCAGTTTCAATGTTTGATCCTTTAGTGCATCAAATATAGATCCAAAAGAGTTAAAATCTAAATCTCTAGGTTCACCTTTTACTCCTTTCGCAAAAGCACTCAATATCCTGTTTGTTTCTTCTCCAAAAACTTTCTCTTTCAGCATATATCTAATTGCTTTATTAACTCTAAATGCCTGAGATGAAATTGGAGCATCTGAATCTAAGTTATGCTTTATGGCTGGTAACTCTCCAAATCCACCCGTCATAATATTTACAAAATTCATATCTTCTTTCGGTGCAAAATTTTTACTAAAAACTGGAAAATCGGTAAAATTACACATTTTTATAGTTTTTAAAGTAAACTCTCTTTTTTTATCATCCGAAACATCAAGAACCTCATCAAATTTATCAATATCTTGAAAAACTTTAAGAGATAATTTGGCCACTAGCTGAGAATGGTAGAAAGAGCCGGGTGTAACTAAACCATATAAGCCCATTATGCTATGAGAGGGTTTATTTATCTTGAAAGCTAATCTTTTGCAAAAATCATCAAATTTTTCTGAGTCATATTTATAGTCATATTTGCCCGTTTTAGCATTATAAGTTTTTGTAATTTGATTATTTCCTTTTAATTGTTTCCACATTTTAAATTGAGCTGTTTCTTTATCTCCAATTTCAAAAGATGAACTTACCTCACCCTTTTGCTTTGTAATTCTTTTTTTGTTATCAGAATCTATGGTTATTGTATAGCTCACATCATCAATTGCTAGTTTATATATACTAATTCCATTTTCATCTATTTCAGGTGCGGTTTTTAATGCTTTTTCTATAATATTATTATAGTTTTGAATTTCATAAATTTTATCTATAATAGCCCTTTCAAAGCACTCATCCTTAATAGTTTTAATAAAATCAATTTTCCCCCCCCCAGCTATTCCAAAAAGATCTGGGTTATCAATTAAGGCCTGCATTTTTTCAGTTGTAAAGGAGCTTTTACTCATTGCATATTCGCAGGCTTTTCTCGCATCATGCTCATAGTCATTAAATATTTTTACAATGTTATCATCGTTAAACATTCGCATAAATTCATCTTCCTTCTCTGGCGACACCCCAAAATATCTTTTTGATGCACTTTTAAGAAGTTTGATCATATTTGGGTGGCTAAAATAGTCGCTAAGTGGACCAACTGCTCCATCAATACTAAAGCTATAACCTTGTTCTATACAAGAAAAAATAAAATTAAGATGGGCAGGATAACCTTCGTTATTTTGCCTACCTTGAGAATGAAGATGCAAATGAATTAAATCTTTAGTAACCCCCATAGATTTTAATTCTAGATCTTCTTCAAAGAGTCTATTAAAAACTTCAGGTATTAGATTTGCTTCATTTTCTGAAATTATTCCCGAAAAATCTTTAATCTTTAGAAGAATTTTTTCTTTATTTTCACTAAATGTTTCTAAGCCTATCTTTTTAACTGCTAATTTGATATAGCTTATCATCTCCTCTGCTGCTATTTCAGCTCTCCTATGCTCTGAGGTATCCTCACCATAATAATTATATGAATAATTAAATTCTATATTTGTAAATCTCTCATTTGATCTCTCCTCTCTAGTAATCATAACTTCAATATCTGGAGCAACTTCAAATGCTTCTCCATAATTATTCATATTGAAAGTGCTATTAACAGCTAAACCCTCTTTTTTCATAAAAAGAATTTGTTGTTTTTGATCATCTTTATGAACAACACCATAAGCATAACCAGGTGCCCCCCTATGCAATACAGACCATAAGCCAATATCAAGCTTTTCCTCTAAAGCTTTTCTAAAATCATTAGGCTTAGATGCTTTTAAGTTTTCTTGAAAAAAATCTTCATTGATACCTAAATCCTCTAGGTTCTTATTTTTTTCTTCATCTTTAAGAATTACTTTTAACCCTGTTGCAAGGTTTCCTTTTCCCCTTACTTCTATTTCATCAATAACTGCTTTTCTTAAAATCTGAGCATATTCTTGAAGGTTTTCAAAAGAATTTTCTCCATAAATACCAATGGGTCTTAAAGCAGAGCCTCCACCACCAATTTCATCTTTTATATTTTTAATGCCCTCATCTAAAATGAATCTAGCTCCCGCTCTTGCTCTAGCTTTCATACCGAGTTTAACAGATGGGTGATCTATAAAATGGTTAATATTTGCTTGCTTTCCATCCCTCCATGTTGTATCCCTTAAATGACCAGCTAAAAACTTAAGAAATTTGTGAAGAGATTCCGAATTTAGTTCAAGATTTTCTTTTGATATCCATCCTGCTACAATAGCTTGTTCAGTATTTTGATATTCATGGCTTATTCTTGCTACCATACCCTATCTCCATTGTGTTACATTTTGGCAACGATATATTTAGGCATCAAGAAAAGCAAGAAAAATTTTAATCTGCCATCTAAGAATTCTTGGAAAATCAAAAAATATATTAACTTGAAATTTTAGTTCTGGGGGATTATTACTTAGAACACTCTAATAATTCTATAGCTTATTAAGCATAAATTTATGTCTAAAAACTTAATTAATCCGGTGATTCCAGCAGGGGCGGAGCAAGACTATATCTTAAACGCCGTAACTGAGGAAATCACTGATAAAGGCTTTGTTATCGCCAAACTTGATAACCTCATTAACTGGGCAAGAAGTGGCTCTTTATGGCCAATGACCTTCGGCTTGGCTTGCTGTGCCGTTGAAATGATGCAAACAGCTGCGAGCCGTTACGATTTGGATAGGTTTGGTATGGTTTTCCGCCCGTCGCCTCGCCAATCAGATGTTATGATAGTTGCGGGAACTCTCACCAATAAAATGGCACCAGCCCTACGCAAAGTTTATGATCAAATGGCGGAACCTCGCTATGTTATCTCAATGGGTTCTTGTGCAAATGGTGGCGGATATTATCATTATTCTTACTCGGTCGTTCGTGGTTGTGATAGGATAGTTCCAGTTGATGTTTATGTGCCGGGTTGCCCACCAACCGCAGAAGCATTGCTTTATGGTGTTCTTAAACTGCAAGATAAAATCAAAAGAACTAATACTATAATCAGAAGAAAGCCAACCGGCAAGCCAACCCCACCTGATCACAAGCAGGTATAAAATTAATTCAAAAGCAAAATTATAATGTCTAAAGAAGTTTCTCTGAAAAATATGACTCTCAATTTTGGCCCTCAGCACCCAGCTGCACATGGTGTTTTGAGACTAATTCTAGAGCTTGATGGTGAAATAGTTGAAAGGGCTGATCCTCACATCGGGCTTCTTCATAGAGGCACTGAAAAATTAATTGAGCATAAAACTTATTTGCAGGCTGTGCCTTATTTTGATCGCTTGGATTATGTTTCGCCAATGTGTCAGGAACACGCTTACGCTTTAGCCGTTGAAAAGCTTCTAAAATGCCAAGTTCCGCTTCGCGCACAATATATAAGGGTGATTTTCAGCGAGCTTACAAGAATTCTTAATCACATAATGAATGTTACTACTTTCGCACTTGATGTTGGTGCGATGACGCCCTTGCTCTGGCTTTTTGAAGAAAGAGAAAAGGTGATTGAATTTTATGAGAGGGTTTCAGGCTCTCGCATGCATTCGGCTTATATCCGCCCTGGTGGTGTTACTAGAGATTTACCAGATGGGCTTCTTGAAGATATTATGAAATTTGCTGAGGAATTTCCAAAATATCTTTCAGATGTTGAAGATTTACTCACAGAAAACCGCATTTTCAAGCAAAGAACGGTTGATATTGCCGTGGTTTCGGCTGAAAAAGCGTTGGATTTAGGTTTTTCAGGGCCAATGATTCGTGCTTCTGGAATCGCTTGGGATCTTAGAAAATCTCAGCCTTATGAGGTTTATGATAAAATGGATTTTGATATTCCAATCGGTAAGAATGGCGATTGTTATGATAGATATTTGTGCAGAATCGCTGAAATGTATGAGTCTATTAAGATAATCAAGCAGGCTTGCAATGAAATTCCAGATGGGGCGGTGAAATCTCTTGATAAAAAAATCACGCCACCAAGTCGTGAGCTTATGAAAACCTCTATGGAGGCGTTAATTCATCACTTTAAGCTCTATACTGAAGGCTATCATGTGCCAGAGGGTGAGTATTACGCGGCAGTTGAAGCACCAAAGGGTGAGTTTGGTGTTTTTGTAGTGGCTGATGGCACTAATAAACCTTATAGATGCCGCTTGAGAGCTCCGGGTTTTGTTCATCTTGCCGCAATGGATGAATTATGTCGTGGCCATATGCTTGCAGATGTTGTAGCGGTTCTCGGCTCAATGGATATAGTTTTCGGCGAAGTTGATAGATAGGTTGGTTTTTGTTGCCGGATTATACCTAACCAATAGCTTGACAAAAATTGGTAATTGTTCCATTATAATATAAGTAATTTAACAAATAGAGAGGATTTTATAAATAACGACAATAACCAAGGCTCTAACTTCAATAGGCCTTCTTCACCAAAACCGAATAATAATTCTTTCGGTTCTAGACCACAAAATTCAAATAATAATTCTGGTTCAAGGCCACCATTTAATTCTGGTTCTAAACCGCCATTTAACTCTGGTTCAAAACCACCTTTCAATTCAGGCTCCAAGCCACCTTTCAACAGCGGTTCAAGGCCACCATTCAAAAAAGATAATAACGCACAAAAAGAAGATAAATACGCAAAAAATGCTAAAAATGACGGGCCAAAGGTTAATCAATATATCAAAGCTGATCCAATTCGCTTAATTGATGAAAATGGTGAAATGGTAGGTATTATTTCATTAAGAGAAGCTTTGTCAATGGCACAAGATGCTGATTTGGACTTAGTAGAAATTTCTCCGAATGCTGAGCCACCAGTTTGTAAAATAATGGATTTAGGCAAATTCCTCTATGAGCAGCAAAAGAAAAAGAAGGAAGCTAAAAAACACCAAAAAATTGTTCATCTTAAAGAAATAAAACTCAGATATAACACGGACCCTCACGATTTAGAATATCGCATTAAGCACGCTATAGAATTCTTACAAGATGGTGATAAGGTTAAGTTTTCAATGAAATTCAAGGGTAGAGAAAACGCGCACCATGACATCGGCTATAAAAAAATGGCGGAAATCGTTGAAGCACTAAAAGAATTCGGAAAACCAGATGCACCTGCAAAAATGGAAGCTGGCTCTCTAGTGCAGAATTTCAGCCCCATTAAGGTTTAATAGATAATTTCCTAACACAAACCTTCTTTCTTGAAGAAGGCTTTGATGTTGTGGCAGGCTTGGCGAGAGCGATGCTCGTTCTCAATCAGAGAAATTCTAACAAACCCATCACCATTTGAGCCAAATCCAGCACCAGGGGAAACAGCAACTTTAGCTTCTTTTAGTAATAATTTTGCAAATTCAACTGAGCCCATCGCCTTGAATTTTTCTGGGATTTCCGCCCAAATAAACATTGAAGCATTTGGATTCGCAACATTCCAGCCAGCACGCCTTAAGGCTGGCACCATAATATCTCTACGGCGTTTATATTTATTGCGAAATTCCTCTACGCAATCTTGCGGGCCATTTAGAGCTTGAGTGGCTGAAACTTGAATTGGCGTAAAACTACCATAATCAAGGTAAGATTTTACCCTTTTATGAGCTTTTAGAATCTCTTTATTACCAACACAAAAACCAACACGCCAACCAGCCATTGAGTAAGTTTTAGAAAGGGTTGTGAACTCAACCGCAACTTCCTTCGCTTTCTTCACCTGCATTACAGAAGGTGGCGGAACGCCATCAAAATAAGTTTCACAATAAGCTAAATCTGAGATTAAAATCACGCCGTAAAAGCGACATAAATCAACCATCTCCTCATAGAAATCAAGGCCGACGGTTTCAGCAGTTGGGTTAGATGGAAAATTCACAATAACCGCTAAAGGTTTTGGTTTAATATTCTCAAAAGCATTTTTGAATTTTGGAATTAAATCTTCTTTAACTGGTGTTTGAAAATCCCTATTTATTGAGTAGACTGATGCCTCCGCAAGCACAAAACCAAATGTATGGATTGGATAGCTAGGGTTTGGCACAACCACTACATCGCCCGGTTTTGAAATTGCAATTGCAAGGTGATAAAGCCCCTCTTTTGAACCTTGTGAAACGGCGATTTCCGAATCAACATCAAGCGATACATTAAATCTTCGCTCATAATAACCAGCAACTGCTTTTCTTAGGCCTAAAATCCCTTGAGAAACCGAATAACCATGAACATCAGGCTTGATGATGGTTTGCTTCATCTTCTCTATAACATGCTTAGGTGCTGGGGAATCAGGGTTACCCAAGCCAAAATCTATAATATCCTCACCCCTTTTGCGTGCCGCGGCTTTAGCCTCATTCACAGCCGCAAAAACATAAGGCGGTAAACGCTTTATACGAGGGAATTCTTCATATTTGAATGGAAAATCCATAACTTAGTTGATGGTTGATGGTTGATGGTTGATGGTTGATGGTTAGCATAGCTTTGTCAAAATAATTATACCATCAACAATCAACCATTAACCAACTACCTAAATCGCTTCCGAAGGTCAGAGGCTTTTTGTGTTTCTACTAAATATCTGCATTCATAACTTAATGCAATCCTTCCTTTTGATTTTTCTGCGTTAATAATTGCACCAATTCGTTCGGTTATAAAATGATAGATAAAATTAAGTTCACCCTCATCAAGCTTAGATTCGCCGTAATTATCAAGAACATTGATTATAATATCGCAAGCTTGCTGATATTCACCAGTTTTTTCATATATAAAAGCCTCTAACTGCCTTGTCCAGATTGGCAAATCTAATTCTTTTGGCAAAGAAGCAAGTTTTTTAGCTATTCTTAAAGCTAAATCTCTATCTTCCAAGCGGAAATTAGCTAAATAAACAGCCTGCCCATACCACCACCATTTATTTTCTGGGTCTTTATCTGAATGCTCCTCAATAAACTTTATAACAAATGGAACTTGCTCTTTGGGGTTTTGCGTTGCTGAGAAATAATAAGCAACCATATTAACGATCAAATCTGATTTGCTATCAACATCATCAAGCAATTTCCACCATTGATATAATTTTGAGTAATCATAATCTTTAAGGGGCGTAACCCTGCCGAAAGTATCACCTGCAAATTGAAGCATATAACCGTAATAACGAAAAGCCAGCTGCTCATCACCAAAAGATGAAACCTTGAAAATCTCTTTAGAAGGCACTTTAGGAACAATCTCAAGTTGATTTTTTATATAGCGAGAACCACCCCAAAAATCACCATTGATAAATTTCATTCCACCCCAAAGCAAATATTGTGCATTAAGCAAAAGAACTGCGAATAGAATATATATTTTAACTGATTTTTTCATTCTAAAATTGCTTCCTGCTAAAATCTACAATCGCTAAACACAATAAAAGCGGAACATAAATTAAGGTTTGAATCACAGGGAAAATCAGATTATCAGCCGAAAAATCAACACCATAAACAAGCCATTTACTTTGAGCAAATAAATCAAGGCGAGGCATTAAAAAAGAAACCAGCCAAATTATTTTTTGTGCATAAAATTCAAAATATTCGTAAGTATATGTAACTGCTTTTTCTAAAACATAATGAAAAAAACCAATCATTCTTGAGAGTATATAAAAGCCAAAACATAGCAAAACTGAGCTTACTGAGCTTTTTAGAATAACCGATGTAAATAATGCAAAGGCTACGATGATAAATAATTCTAACACCATTGATGAAACCCAAATGCTAAGCCCTGTATAATCATATTCAAAAAAGCAAATCATATAAAATGCAAGTGCAGAAACCATTAAAAGTGCCACGATTGAAAAGCCAAGCCAATATGAAAATATAAAAGAAGCCCTTGAAATCGGCCTTGAAAGCATCAAATCAATCTCCCGATTTTCAAACGCACGGCGAATATGAAAGCAAATAAAAACTATCATTCCCACTACCAAAACCACCCTCGCAGAGCCAGTTGTGAACGAGGAAAGCATCTGCTGCTTTTCAAGCATCACTGTGCTTGCCAAAAAATGAGATAAGAAAACTGATGCAATCAAAGCACCGAGAATTCCAACAAATAGAAAATCTCTGAGAGCAGTTAAAATTACATATCTTATGGTTGTTAAATTCATCTTAAAAAGATATAGGTTTTGAATAAATTATTATAAAATATTGTTCTAGAAGTAAAACTAAAATGCAAGTTTTTGATAGAAAAATAAAGAAAAAACATTTTGAAAGAATTGCAAATTCTAACAAATTTGAGAATCACAAATTCCTTGCTGAAGAAGTTGCAAGCAGACTTGTAAGCAATTTTGGAGTGGATATAGTTAAGAATTTTGAGAAAGTTCTTAATATCGGTGATAAGAAAAACCTTCTAAAAAACCACTTAAAAAATAGTTCTCTTATCGGAGAAATTTTTAGTAGCAATGTAAGTGAGAAATTACTTGAAGGAAAAAATCAAATTGTCTGCGATGAGGAATTTCTGCCATTTTCAAATGGTTCATTTGATTTAATAATCAGCAATCTCAATCTACATTGGGTGAATGATTTAGTTGGTTTTTTGGTGCAGGCAAAAAATATTCTTAAAAGTGATGGATTTTTTATTGCAAGTATTTTTGGCGGTGCAACTCTTAAAGAATTATCACAAGTTTTTCTTGAAGTTGGAAGCCAAAATAATCGTGTAACACCTAGAATTTCTCCTTTTGCAGATGCAAAAGATATGGCGGGCTTACTGCAAAGAGCAGGCTTTTCTGAGCCAGTTGCAATCACTGAAACCATCATCGTTCAATATGAAAATCTCAAGGATTTGCTTTATGATTTGCGGTATAGTGGAGAGGGCAACGTAATCCTAAAAGCTGATAAAAATTACGCTGGTAGAGATTTTTTTCAAAAAGCTGAGGAGATTTATCGGCAGAAATTTGCTGATAATCAAGGCTTGCTTCCTGCAAGTTTTGAAATTATAACCTTCTCAGGCTGGAAAACCAACAAAAATAAATTATGAAATTTACATTATCTTGGCTAAAAGAATATTTAGATACCAACGCAAGCATTGAAGAAATCTCTGAAAAGCTTACTTCTATTGGGTTAGAGGTGGAATCTGTAATTGATTACGCAAAAATTTTGAAACCATTTTCTGTTGCTGAAATTCTTGAAACTGAACAACACCCTCAAGCAGATAGGCTTAAAATATGCAAAGTGAACGCTGGAAATGGCGAGATTCTCTCAATCGTATGCGGTGCTGCAAATGCACGGGCTGGCATAAAAATTCCACTAGCTAGGGTTGGCGCAATTATTCCAAATGGCGGTTTTGAAATTAAAAAATCAAAAATTAGAGGCGTTGAAAGTAACGGAATGCTTTGCTCTGCGGAGGAGTTAAATCTGGAAGAAGCAAGCGAAGGTATTTTAGAGCTGCCTGAAAATTCAATCGTTGGTGAATCTTTTGCTAAGTTTATTAATAAAGAAGATGCTTTATTTGAAATAGCAATCACGCCTAATCGTGGCGATTGCCTTGGGGTTTATGGTGTTGCGAGAGATCTTTCTGCAACTGGAATTGGTAAATTGAAACCACTTAATTTTACTGAAATTTCTGGAGATTTTGAATCAACAATTAAGGTAAATATTGCAGAAAACGCCGGAAAATATTTTGTTGGAGTTTATATCAAAAATGTTGATAATTCTAAGCCTTGCCAGTGGCTTAAAGAAAAATTGGAATCAATCGGCAAGAAATCAATTTCACCTGCGGTTGATATTACAAACTATTTAACCTTCGCATTCGGCAGGCCAGCCCATATTTATGACGCTGATAAATTATCTGGAAATTTATCAGTGCGTTTTGCAAAAGAGGGTGAAAAAATAAAAGCGTTAGATGGAAATGAATATAATTTAAGTGAGGAAATTCCAGTGATTGCAGATGATAAATCACCAGTTGCAATTGCAGGAATTATAGGTGGTTTGGATTCTGGCGTTGATGAAAAAACTAAGAATATTTTCTTAGAAATTGCAAATTTTGACTCTGAAACCATCGCAAAAGCTGGCAGAAAACTTCAAATAGATTCTGATGCAAGATATAGATTTGAAAGAAATATTGATTTTAATTCTTATAAATTATTTAATTATGCTGTAAAATTAATCACGGATATTTGCGGCGGAAACCCTTCTAAACCAGAGCTTTCAGGCGATTTAACTTTTGAAAACAAAAAAATAAATTTTGATTTTCTGCTTACCAAAAAAATCACTGGCGTTGAAATTTCTGAAGAAGAATCAAAAAATATTCTTAAGTCTCTAGGTTTTGAAATTAAAAACAATTCAGAAATTCAAGTTCCATCTTGGCGAAATGATGTTTCAATTGCGGAAGATTTAGCTGAGGAAATTGCTCGCATTAATGGTTTTGATAAAATCCCAACTAAATTTTTGGAAAAACCAGTAGCAAAAATTGAACCACTAAATGCAAAACAAAAGAAAATTTCTAATATTAGAAAAACAATGGTTTCTCAAGGTTTAGACGAGGTTGTGAGTTTCTCATTTACAAATTCCAACTTTGCTAAATCATTTGAAAATCAGTCTAATTTAATTGAAGTTGCAAACCCAATCAGCCAAGATTTGAATGTGATGAGGCCATCAATAATCGTTACTTTGCTTGAGGCTTTACAGAAAAATATTGTGCGTCAGAGAAATAATTTAAGGCTTTTTGAGATTGGAAATATCTTCAAAAAAAATCAAGGGGATTTTGAGCAAATCTTATGTATATCAGGTGTTTTAACGGGGGAAAGAAGAGGTAAAACTCCAAATTTTCAAGCAGAAAATTATGATTTTTTTGATGCAAAATATTTTGCAGAATTAATAATTTCAGAATTTATTGATACATCAAAATTGAAAATTCAGAAAACAAATTCAGAATTTTTCCACCCCGGAAAATCTGGAGAATTTGTTTTAGGAAATAAAAAAATTGCAATTCTTGGCGAGCTTCACCCAGAAATTTTGAAAATTTTTGATATAAAACAAAATATTTTAGCTTTTGAAATCTTTATTGATAACCTGCCAGAGGCTAAGGAAAAACTAGGCTTTGCAAAGAAATTGATGGTTGAAAACAATCTACCTTTCGTTGAAAGGGATTTTGCTTTTGTGCTGGATAAAAATATTCAATCTGCTGAAATTATTTCAGCAGTTAAAAAAGCTCAAAAAGATTTTCTTGAAGATGTGCAGATTTTTGATGTGTTTGAAAGTGATAAACTTGGTGAAAATAAAAAATCAGTAGCACTAAAAACTATTCTGCAACCGAAAGAAAAAACATTCACTGATCAAGAAATAAATACAATTTCTGATAATATAATTAATGCTGTGAAAACCAACTGCAAAGCTGAGATTAGATAAATTAAACCTTCTGCTTTAATTTATAGACATAAGCAATAACTTCAGCGACGGCTTTATAGTGTTCAATTGGGATTTCCTCATCTAAATCGCAGGTTTGATAAAGCGATTTTGCAAGATTTCTATTAGTAACAACTGGCACTTCATTTTCTTCAGCAACTTCAATGATTTTGAGAGCTAGATCATCTTGCCCCATCGCAATAATTGTTGGGGCTTTCATCTCAGTTGTTTTGTATAAAAGGGCAATTGCATAATGCGTTGGGTTTCTAATTACAACATCAGCTTTTGGCACTGCTGCCATCATTCTCCGCCTCGCGCGTTGTTCTCTAATTTGCTTGAGTTTTGCTTTAACTTCAGGATTTCCTTCAGTTTGCTTGAATTCCTCCTTTAGCTCTTGCTTACTCATTCTTAGGTTTTTCAGATATTCAAATCTCTGATATAAAAAATCAACTAACGCTATAATCATCATTATTGCCGCCACATATAAAACAATTTTGAAGCAAAGAATTAAGGTGTATTCATTGATGGTAAAAACTTCTTGTGAAGGAAGATTTATAATTTTTTCAATCTCTGCAACCACTAGAGAATAAGTGATGTAGCCAATGATAGTAATTTTAATTATTCCTTTAATAAATTCTAAAATTGACCTGCCAGAAAAAATTCTTTTAATGCCTGCAATAAGTGAGATTTTTTCTAATTTTGGCATTAATGGCTCGGCTGAAAATACAACGCCATTCTGCATAAAACTTGAAATCAAAGCGACAATTATTGTAACACCAAGCGGAATAATCATTAATTCAAAAAAAATGCCAAAAGATTCATAAAAAAACTTTGAAGCCGTCTCGCGAGAAATTCTAATCGCACCCGCATATTCAATGAAAGAAGATAAGGAGACTGCACCTTGCTGGCCTAGTTTTGGCACTAGCCATAAAATAAAAACCGCTAAATAGACAAAAAATAAAAAGCTCGTGATTTCTCTAGAAAACGCAACCTGTCCCTTTTCAACGGCCTGATCTATACGGCGTGAGGTGGGTTCCTCAGTTTTTTCTAAATCGTCATCACCTTCCGCCATAAAAGCTAAATATTATGGATTATAAAAGAATTTTGCCTATTATATTAGAAAAATATTTTAATTAAAGAAGTGAGTTTATTCATAAAAATTTTTGGCAGAATTATTTTCTATTCAGTTCTATTTGCGATAATTTTCGTGAGCTTATTTTTATTCGTTTTTTATAGCGAGGAAAAAACCATTCCACCACAAAATATTAATTATTTAGAAGATGTAATTGAAAGCTCTGGCAAGAATGTGCAGGTTTATATTGGCTCTGCAAAGGCTCATTTTGAGGGCTTTAAGGAGGGCTTCACAATAATTTTTTATAATAGTTTTATAAATCTTGGTGAAGATGTAATAATCTCAACACCTATGATGAAGGCTAAAATTAAGCTTTCTGATTTACTGATTGCGAAAATTAGATTTAGAGAAATTCTGGTTGATAATCCCCAATTTTTATTCAAAGCAACAGAAGGAAAAGATTTTTTTGATAGCTCAAGTGAGGAAAGTATTTCTTCAATCTATAAGTCATCTGTGGCGGGTTTGTTCAATCTTGTTAGTAAAGATAAAAATATTATCCCAGTTGAATCTGTAGTTTTTAATAATGCGATTTTTAGTTTTAATCGCGATAATGCATACCAAAATTGGAAGATTAATAATGCAAAATTGAGCTTTTATAGCTTACAAAATTCAACCTATCTTAGAACTGAAATTAAAACTAAAATCCTTGATAAAGAAAGCACTTTAATTGCTGATAGCAGAGTGCTGAAAGATAACAAAATGAAGGTTGATATTGAATATATTAACTTTCCTGCATCATCACTTTCTGAAATAATTTCTGATTTATCTTGGTTGAAAAAATTAAATCCAGTGCTGAATGGTAATGCTGAAATTATGCTTAGTGATAGGGGGGCTTCCAACACTATTTCCATCAACACTGATTTAGCTTTCAGGCAAAAATGGTTAAAAAAATCTAAGGTGAATTTTGCAGGTGAATTATATCTTATTCCAAATGAGGCATCTAAGATTATAGAGCCTTCCATAAAAGGCTCAGTTTTCTTGGAGAGTTTGGAGATGGAAAGACTACCCAAAATCTGGCCAGAAAATATCGGCACAGAAATTAGAGAACAAGTTATAAAAAGCTATAGTAAAGGCTATTTTGATAAATTAGCGGTTAATATCGCCTATAATTTTGAAAGCATAACTTTTGAAAATATTATCGCTGAAAAAATTTCTGCGAAAGGAAAAATAAAAAATTCTTCAATCAGCTTTAACCCTAGATACCCAACTTTAGAAAGGGTTTCAGGGGAGTTTAATTTAGAAGATGATAATATTTCAATGATTGTTGAGGAAGGTTATATTGGTGAATATAAATTCAAAGATATAACTTCAAGCCTAACTGGCCTCACAAAAGATGATGCAATTTTAGAAATCACTGGCAAAGGCTCAGGAAATTTATCAGAGCTAAAACCCTTGCTAAAAGCCATTACCAAGGGTAGGGATAAAGATTTTTATTATAATACGCACGATGTACATGCCTTTTCAAGAACTAAATTTTATTACAAAGATAATGTTAATAATGGCTTTGATGAGAGATATTTGAAGCTTGATATTAAATCAAAACTCAAAAAAATTATTGCGAATAATGTTCTTGATAAAATCAATTTTGCTTCTGAAAAAGGCGAAATGATTGTAAATAATGATGGTGTAACTTTTAACGCAAAAGGCTTAATTAATAACTCTGACAATGCAGAAATTGAAGCGTTTGTTGGCTTCAAAAAAGTTAATGATGTTGAAATTAAATTAAACGGCGATTTGAGTGAAAAAAATATTGCCCTAATAATAAAAGATTTTGATAAATTTTTTACAGGTAAAACTTCACTTACTGCTGAATATAAAAGTTTGGATAATGATAATGTTTTTTCTGCTAATTTAGATTTTGAAAAATCAGAGATTAATTTTCCTTACCTTTCAATAAATAAAAAAATTGGTGAGAAAATTACCGCAGCACTTAATGGAAAATTTTTAACAGATAAAGCTATAGAAATTGCAAAATTTAGAATTACTTCTCAAGGCGGAATTTCAGAGGGTAAGGCGGTTATTTCAAGAAAGGCTGGCTTGATTGCTGATGAATTTTATTTCAGCAAACTGCTTACTGGTAAAAATGATGCGAGCATCTATCTATCTTCACTAAAATTGCCAAATTATACTGATTATAAAATCAAAATAAGTGGTAGAAACTTTGATGTTTCTTCGCTTGTAAATAATTATCAACTATTAACCGGCGAAGAAAAAACTGCAATCAACCTTGAGTTAAATGTTGATAAATTATCAATGTCTAATGATGTAACCTTAAATAATGCAAGAGGCTATTTAAGGTGCAATGTGTCTAGTTGCTTTAAGTCTGAGTTTACTGGAAAATTTAATAATGAAAAAATTTTCGGTTTAACTTATCTACCTGAAGATGAAAATAATTATGCAGGAAATAAAAAACTTTATGTCTACACTAATGATGTTGGGCAATTAATCAAAGGCTCTGGCTTAAAAGCAAATATTATTGGTGGTGAGGCTAAAATTGAAGGTTTTTCAGATGCTTCAAAAGATGAAGCAATTGAAGGCAGTATAAAAATGAAAGATTATAAAATTACTGAAGTGCCTGTTCTAGCAAGAATTTTTTCACTTGCGAGCTTCACTGGAATTGCAGATATTATGACTGGTGGAGGAATTCCTATGAAAAGTTTAGAGGGCGAATTTATTATCAAGCATGAATATTTATCGCTAAAAAATATTTTAGCTTATGGTAATTCCCTTGGCATTACAAGTCGCGGCACGATTAATTTGGAAACCTCTGAACTTGATATTTCGGGGGCTGTAACCCCTTCATATTCAATTAATTCTCTGTTTAATAAAATTCCAGTTCTTAATTATTTAACAGGAAGAAAAGGCGAAGGCCTTATAGCAACAAAATATTTTATTAATGGTAAATATCCAGATGCAGATGTTTCTGTGAATGCATTTTCCGCCTTAACCCCCGGTGTATTTAGAGAAATTTGGGGTAAAGCCGAAACCGATATTGATAAAAAAACAAAACAAAATGCAGTTAAGTGAAAAAATAAATAATCTTCCATCAATTAGTGAAATTCTGAAAGAAAATGATTTTTTTACTAAAAAATCTCTAGGGCAGAATTTTATTTTTGATCTAAATTTCACCTCTAAAATAGCGAGGCAAGCTGGTAATTTAGAAAATTATCTGGTGATTGAAATAGGTGGTGGTGCGGGCAGTTTAACTAGAGCCATTTTGCAAGAAAACCCAAAAAAATTATTGGTAATTGAAAAAGATGAAAGATGCATAAAAATACTCTCTGAGCTAAAAGAAATTTCAGAAAATAAAATGGAAATTATCAACCAAGATGCACTAAAAGTTGACTATAAAAAAATCGTTGCGGAATATAAATTGCCAACAAAAATCATCGCTAATTTGCCTTATAATGTAGGTACTGAGCTACTTTTAATCTGGTATAAAAATGCAAAAATTTTTGATGAATTAATTCTTATGTTTCAAAAAGAAGTTGCAGAAAGAATTACCGCTAAAACTAATGATGAGCAATATGGCAGGCTATCAATAATTTCAAATTTAGTTGCGGAATCAGAGATTTTATTTTTAGTTCCACCTTCAATTTTTTATCCACCACCCAGAGTTTATTCAGCAATAGTGAGAGTAAAGCCAAGAAAAGAAATTTTATTCAATTGTAATCTTGAAAAACTAAGCAAAATAACTGCTTCAGCTTTTAATCAGCGTCGCAAAACTATCCGAAATTCTCTTAAAAATATATTTGCTGAAAACACTGAAAAAACCCTTCAAGATTTGAACATTGATGGTAATTTAAGAGCAGAAAATTTATCACCTGAGCAATTTGCAAAATTAGCTGCAAGGTATTAATGGTTTAGTATTGTGAGCTTTTCTCGTTATTTTTCCTCTCCCTGTGATAGCAGGGAGAAAGATTTTTTTAAGTTTCTAAATTAATATAATTATGAACAACATCACATTAAAAATTTTAGGAGTAATTTTTAGAATTTTGCCTTGGTTTATTTTAATTGGTGCAGCAATTCTATGGCATCAAGGTCAAATTAGACCAATTGCAGATTTTCTAAGCCAAGAGCAATATACAATCAAAATCGGAAAAACTAAAGTTACGCCTTACTTAATTCTCAAAACTA